>JALYMN010000514.1 GCA_030773675.1 Actinomycetota bacterium | reverse complement strand
GGGCCAGCCGGGCGAGCGTCTCGGCGTCGCCGGGGTGCCGGGTGCGGTTGGCCGCGACCACCAGCCCCGTGCCCACGCCGGTCGCCGCGGTCGCGGCGCGCATCGCGTCGAGGAGCAGGTCGACGGTGGCCTGCAGTCCCCCGAGCCGGGCGGCGTACGACGACGGGTCGACCTGCAGCTCCAGCCAGCCCGAGCCCGCGGCGGCCTCGTCCTCGGCGATCTCGGCGACGAGCCGGCGCACGTCGTCGGGACCTCGCAGGACGTCGCGGGCGGCGTCGTACAGGCGCTGGAAGCGCGGCCAGCCGCGGCGGACGGTGACGTCGACGCGGGCGCCGTACGGGTCGAGGAGCTCCGGCGGCAGCCGGCGCCCCTGCGCGGCGGCGAGCTCGACCAGGGTGGCCGGTCGCATCCCCCCGGTGAGGTGCAGGTGCAGGTGCGCCTTCGGCAGGGTGGACAGGTCGCGCACCCCGTGGATGCTCCCCGACTGCCCCTGCACGCACGCCGTCCCGCCGTCCGTGTCGGACCCGGGTGCTCTGCTGCGCGCATGGCAGCCTGGGAGCCCGACCGCTCCGCTCCGCCGACCGGACAGGAGACGTGTGACCCGCCCGGCCCCGCGCCCGCCCGACGACGGGCACCCGCAGCCCGCCTCCCCCGGCTCGGCGTCCGGCGGCTACGACGCCAGCAGCCTGTCGGTGCTGGAGGGGCTCGAGGCCGTCCGCAAACGCCCGGGCATGTACATCGGCTCGACCGACTCCAGGGGCCTGACCCACCTCGCCTACGAGATCGTCGACAACTGCGTCGACGAGGCGCTGGCCGGCCACTGCCGGCGAGTGGAGGTCACGCTGCACGCCGACGGTTCGGTGGAGGTGGCCGACGACGGGCGGGGCATCCCTGTCGACGTCGAGCAGCGCACCGGGCTGACCGGCGTCGAGCTCGTGCTCACCAAGCTGCACGCGGGCGGCAAGTTCGGCGGCGCCGGCTACAAGACCTCCGGCGGGCTGCACGGCGTGGGCGCGAGCGTGGTCAACGCGCTGTCGGCCCGCCTGGACGTCGTCGTGCGCCGCGGCGGGCGCGTGCACACGATGTCGTTCAGCCGCGGCGTGCCCGGGGTGTTCGCCGGCGAGGGCCCGGCCGCGCCGTTCACGCCGCGCCCCGGCCTGTCGGTCGCGGGCAAGGCCGCGCGCGGCCAGACCGGGACGACGGTGCGGTGGTGGCCGGACCTGCCGCTGTTCAGCCGCGGCTCGGCGGTCGACGTCCCGCAGGTCGTGGCCCGGCTGCGGCAGACCGCGTTCCTCGTGCCCGGCCTCACCCTGACCCTGCTCGACCGCCGCGGCGACGAGCCGGTCGAGGAGGTCTTCCGGTTCGACGGCGGCACCGCGGACTTCGTCGAGCACCTCGCGGTCGACGGCGCCGTGTGCGACCCGGTGCACGTGGTGGGCGACGGCACCTACAGGGAGACCGTGCCGGTGCTCGACTCCTTCGGCCACCTGTCGACGCAGACCGTCGAGCGGCACTGCGAGGTCGACGTCGCGCTGCGCTGGGGCGTCGGCTACGAAACCACGGTGCAGTCGTTCTGCAACGTCGTGGCGACCGGTCACGGCGGCACCCACCAGGCCGGGTTCGAGCGCGCGCTGCTCAAGACGGTCAACGCCGCGCTGCGCGACAAGCGGGTGCTCAAGGTCAAGGACGAGGACGTCGCCAAGGACGACGTCCTGGAGGGCCTGACCGCGGTCGTCACCGTGAAGGTGCCGGAGCCGCAGTACCTCGGGCAGACCAAGGACGAGCTCGGCACTCCCGGCGTCCGCAAGATCGTCGAGGACGTCGTGAGCCGGGGCCTGCGCACCGCCCTCGACGACAAGAAGCGCAAGGCGCAGGTCGACCAGGTCCTGCGCAAGATCGCCGCCGCCGCGGAGACCCGCCGGGCCGCGAAGGCGAGCAAGGACGCCGCCCGGCGCAAGACCGCGCTCGAGACCAGCACGCTGCCGGCGAAGCTCGCCGACTGCCGCTCCACCGACATCAGCCGCACCGAGCTGTGGCTGGTCGAGGGCGACTCGGCGCTCGGCACGGGCAAGCTCGCCCGCAACAGCGAGTTCCAGGCGCTGCTGCCGCTGCGCGGGAAGATCCTCAACGTCCAGAAGGCCGGCGTGAGCGAGATGCTCAGCAACGCCGAGTGCGCCGCCATCATCCAGGTGGTGGGAGCCGGCACCGGGCGCACCTTCGACCTCGACCAGATGCGCTACGGCAAGGTCGTCATCACGACCGACGCCGACGTCGACGGCGCGCACATCCGCTGCCTGCTCATCACCCTGTTCGCCCGCTACATGCGCCCGGTGATCGAGTCGGGCCGGCTGTTCGCCGCCGTCCCGCCGCTGCACCGCATCGAGCTGTCCGGCGGCGGGGCGCCGATCTACACCTACTCCGACAAGCAGCTGCAGCAGACGCTGCGGCGGCTCGAGCAGCAGGGCCGGAAGGTGAAGGGGCAGATCCAGCGGTACAAGGGGCTCGGCGAGATGGACCCCGACCAGCTGGCCGACACCACGATGCACCCGGCCAGCCGAACGCTGCGGCGGATCCAGCCGGGCGACGCCGAGGCCGCCGAGCGCGCGCTCGAGCTGCTCATGGGCAACGAGGTGGCGCCGCGCCGCGACTTCATCGTCGCCAGCGCCGGGCGCGTCGACAAGGAAGCGCTGGACGTGTGAGCGGGACCGCCTGATGCCGCCCCGCAGGCGCTCCGGCGGCGGCGAGCCGCCGCCGTTCGAGGGCGACGGCACGATCGTCGACACGACCGTGGTGGAGGAGATCGAGTCCTCCTACCTCGACTACTCCTACTCCGTCATCTACAGCCGCGCGCTGCCCGACGCCCGCGACGGCCTCAAGCCGGTGCACCGCCGGATCCTCTACTCGATGGCCGACACCGGCCTGCGCCCCGACCGCCCGTACGTCAAGAGCGCCCGGGTCGTCGGCGACGTCATGGGCCGCTTCCACCCGCACGGCGACAGCGCGATCTACGACGCGATGGTCCGGCTCGCGCAGCCCTTCGCCATGCGCGTCCCGCTCATCGACGGGCACGGCAACTGGGGATCACCAGATGACGGACCGGCGGCGAGCCGTTACTGCCTCGTCGGAGACACCAAGGTGCGGCTGGCCGATGGCGGGACCCACCCCATCGGGCGACTCGTCGGACTGCTGACGGACACGGAGGCCGATGCGGACTTCGACGTCCTGGACGCGGAGGGCAAGCCAATCCACGTCAGCAGGGTCTTCGACAGCGGCGTGCACCCCGTCCGGCGGGTGACGACGTCCCGCGGCTACACGGTGGCAGGCACGGGCAACCACCCTCTGCTCTGTCTGGTGCCGCACGCGGACGGACCGCCACGCCTCACGTGGCTGCTGATGGACGAGCTCAAGCCCGGTGACGTGGTCTGCGTGGCGCGCAACGCCGGGACGACGGCCGTCCCCACGTCGCGGGAGTACGACCTCGGTCTGCTGCTCGGCGCCTGGGCGAGCGAGGGCTGGGCCTCTCAGAGACGGGCCGGCTTCAACAACACTGACCGTGCCTTCTTCGGCGAGGTGCTGCACGCGTACGACCGCGTGGTCGGCGGGGCGCGCTACGTGTACAGCCGTCAGACCCGGCGCGACCGCCGGCAGATCGACGAGCTCGACGTCCAGAACCTGGACGACCTGCGCAACAGCCCACTGGCCTGCTTCATCGGGCAGAAGGCGCGGGACAAGCACGTCCCCGACGAGGTGTGGCGCAAGGGGCCTGGAGTGAAGCGCGCCTTCCTCATGGCCCTGTTCGAGGGCGACGGCGGCGTCCGCGGCGAGTCCTCGAACTTCACGATCCACTACTCCACCTACAGCGAGCGTCTCGGACAGGAAGTCCAGGAGCTGCTCCTGGAGTTCGGCGTGGTGGCCTCACGCCACTCCTACGTCCGAGCCAGCGGCTCGACCGAGTGGCGCCTCATCGTGAGCGGCCAGCGCAACATCCGGCGTTTCGCGGACCAGGTCGGCTTCCTGCACACGAAGCAGGAGCGCCTGCGGGAGGTGCTGCGTCGCACGCCCCTGCGACCGCACCGGCTGAGCAAGGACGCCGTGCCGTTCGTGTCCGACTACGTGCGCAACGCGCTGCCGCCGGGGCGTGGCGGCGGGCGCAAGTGGCTGCAGACTCACAACTTCGACCGCGTGGAGCGATGGGAGACCGAACGCCTGCGGATCATGGACCGGTTCAAGGACTCCGAGGTCCTCAAGCACGTCCTGCCGGTGCTGGACTCCGGCTACCTGTACGACGAGGTCGTCGAGGTGCGCGAGGAGGCCCCGCAGCGCGTCTACAGCCTGCGGGTGGACAGCGACGACCACTCTTTCCTGGCGGGCGGCTTCGTCAACCACAACACCGAGTGTCGACTGACGGCGGCGGCGATGCTGCTCACCACGGGCCTCGACGAGGAGACCGTCGACCTCGAGGACAACTACGACGGCTCACTCACCCAGCCGTCCGTCCTGCCGGCGGCGTTCCCGAACCTGCTGGTCAACGGCACGAGCGGCATCGCCGTCGGCATGGCGACAAACATGATCCCGCACAACCTGGTCGAGGTGGTCGACGCCGCCCGGCACCTGCTGGAGCACCCGGAGGCGACGCTCGACGAGCTTCTGCGCTTCGTCCCCGGGCCCGACCTCCCGACCGGAGGGCAGCTGCTCGGCATGAGCGAGGTGCGCGCGGCGTACGAGACCGGGCGCGGCGTCGTCCGCATGCGTGCCACCGCCGACGTCGGGCCGCTCCCCCGCGGCAAGTCGCACATCACGGTGACCGAGCTCCCGTACGGCGTGGGCGCCGAGCGGGTCAAGGCCAAGATGAAGGAGCTCGTCGGCCTCAAGAAGCTCCAGGGCATCGCCGACGTCAAGGACCTCACCGACCTCGAGAAGGGGCTGCGGCTGGTCATCGAGGTCAAGAACGGGTTCAACCCCGAGGCACTCCTCGAGCAGCTGTTCCGGCTGACCCCGATGGAGGACTCCTTCGGCATCAACAACGTCGCGCTCGTCGACGGACAGCCGCGGACACTGGGGCTCAAGCAGCTGCTCGAGGTCTTCCTCCAGCACCGCTACGACGTGGTGCGGCGCCGCTCGGCCTACCGCCGGGGGAAGGCCGCCGAGCGGCTGCACCTGGTGGAGGGGCTGCTGGTGGCGATCCTCGACATCGACGAGGTGATCCAGCTGATCCGGACCAGCGACGACGCCGGCCAGGCCAAGGAGCGACTGATGTCGGTGTTCGACCTGAC
>JALYMN010000513.1 GCA_030773675.1 Actinomycetota bacterium | reverse complement strand
ACGTCCGCGCGATCGAGCTGATGGACCCGCTGCTCGAGCGTGCGTGGACCGGGAGGGGGACTGCTCTGCGCCACGGCGGCGTACATCCGTCGAATGGCGACTTGGTCGTAGACGCGCTCTGGGAGTCCGCTTTGCGGTCCCTGCTGCCCTGGAACGCGCTGCGCCACGGGAGGAGGCACGGCCGCGAGAGGCCTGACCCCGAGGGCCCACGGCCACCGCTCAGGGTCTGGTGAGTCAGGAAGGCGGTCCGCGCCGGCAGAGACGGTCTCGTAAAGCCCGACCACGGCGCTTCTCCACCTGTCGACGCAGAACGAAAAGCTGTGCTCCGCTTGTGACGCTCTGCGGCCGCTTGCCGAACCATTGGTAGCGCTGGTCGGAAGGCGTTCCACGTGGGCGAGACCGAGTCGCCGGTGACGCCGACAGCCACTCGGAAGACGTTCCCGGACGGGTGGGGTTCGGTGGCGTTCTCCTCCAGATGCCGGACGGCAGCTTGGATGGCACGCCCGAGGCGTCAGCACATACTCGTTCGCCGCTCCTCGCCCTCCGGCGCGAGCGCGGGCTCGGGTGAGCCGATGGGTGCCCCGCCCGTGCCCCTCCCCGGTCCGCCGACCCCCCGTCCGCACCCTGCACGTATTCAGCCGCACCCACAACTCCTTCCTGCCGAGGTCTGGAGGCGCGGGAGCGTGGGCAAAGCCCCGATCCGGCGTGTAAACCACTACCGTTCGCTGTCTCATGCGGGCACTTCCGTGGAGCCCCGCGTCTCGGTCGTGCGGGCGGGGAGTCGTGGCAAGCACGCCGACCGGTTCCAGGCACTCGGGCTCGTGGCCATCGGTTTCAATCCGATCGCTGACGTGCGGGGCATGACCCGCGAGCAGATCGCGTCCACGGTGCGCAATCGGCTAGGGGGAGGGGCCGCCGGCGCGATCGGTCAGGTCTACCGCTTCGCCAACGACATCCAAGTCGGCGACCTAGTCATCGTCCCGCTGGGCGAGACGCGCCAGCTCTTCTACGGGCGAGTCGTCGGGGACTACGAGTACTGATCCGAGCCACCCGTGAAGCACTACCGCCATGTCCGTCGCGTCCCAGGTCGCCGCCGTCCTCGAGCAGAGGCTCGACGGCGACCAGGTCCTCGTCGGCTCGAGCCGCGAGTGCCTCGGCTTCGACGGCGCCGTGGGCCCCGAGGCGGTCACCCGCGCGAAGTTCGACCGCGCCGCCGCCTACCTCCCCGCGCTGCGCGACCTGCCCGTGACCCGCAGCGAGCCGACCCACCGCCCGGTCCGACCAAGACGGTCACGTCGCTGGAGAAGGAAGGGTCTCCACAGCGCGCGATAGCCGCGGCGCGCCGGCCTAGGCTGCGCGGCCGGGTGGCACTGACCAGGCACAGCCAACCCCTCAGCCGGCGGCGGGACCCGGTCGACGCCGCGCTCGCGCCCCGCCGTGCCGCCGCGGAGGAGCCGCGGTGAGCGCCCCCGACGGTCGGGCGAGGGCCGCGGCTCACCCGCTTGCCGTCTCTTACGTGCTGCCCCTGCGGTGGACGGACGACGCCGGCCTGGACGAGATGACCCGATACCTGCGGTGGCTCGCGTCGGTGGTCGACGAGGTCATCGTCGTCGACGGGTCTCCCGACGAGGTCTTCGCCGCCCACCGCGACGCGTGGTCGGGGTTCGTGGCCCACGCCCGCCCCGACCCTCGCCTCACCTTCCAGAATCGCAAGGTGGCCGGCGTCGACACGGGCGTCTGGATGGCCGCCAACGAGGCGGTGGTCATCGCCGACGACGACGTGCGGTACGGGCTAGGCGAGCTCGAGGCGATGACCGACGCGCTGTCGCGCGCCCATCTCGTCCGGCCGCACAACTACTTCTCGCCGCTCCCGTGGCACGCCCGATGGGACACGGGGCGGACCCTGCTCAACCGGGCCGTCGGCGGCGACTACCCCGGCACGCTCGGCGTGCGGGCATCGTGCTTCCGGGCCATCGACGGCTACGACGGCAACGTGCTGTTCGAGAACCTCGAGCTGATCCGCAGCGTCGAGGCCGCCGGCGGCGTGGTCTGCACCCGCTTCGACATCCTCGTCGAGCGGCGCCCGCCGACGACGCGCCACTTCCTCGGCCAGCGCGTGCGGCAGGCGTACGACGACTTCACGCTCCCGCTGCGGCTCGCGCTGTTCCTCTCGATCGCTCCCGCCGTCGGTGTCGCCGCGGAGAGGAGGCGGTGGGATGCGGTCGCGCTCGCCGGGCTGGTCTGCGTCGGGGTCGCCGAGCGCGGCCGGCGCCGGGCGGGCGGAGCACGCGTCTTCCCGCCCTCGACCGCGCTGATGGCGCCGCTCTGGGCGGGGGAGCGGGCGGTGACCGCGTGGCTTGCGCTGTGGCGGCGCGTGGCGCGCGGCGGCACGAAGTACGGCGACGGCGTCATCGCCCGGTCGGCGACGCCGCCGCGCGAACTGCGGCCTCGGCTCGCCGGGCTCGCGCCGCCACTCGAGCCGCTCGAGCCGCGTCCGCGCCCCACGCCGCGACGTTCCCCCGGCGCGCCGGCCGACATGACTGCGCGATGAGCGAGCACGACGCGTCGGCGTACGGCGAGCAGGTGGGCGCCGACTACGACGCCCTCTACGCGAGACTGCCGGAGACCGACGCGGCGATCGAGCGGCTCGCCGAGCTGGCTGGCGGCGGAGCCGTGCTCGAGTTCGGCATCGGCACCGGGCGTCTGGCCCTCGGGCTGCTCGAGCGCGGGCTCACCGTCGCGGGCATCGAAGGGTCGGAGGCGATGGTCCGCCAGCTGCGGGCCAAGCCGGGCGGCGACCGCTTCGCGGTCGCGATCGGCGACTTCTCCCGGACCCGCGTCGACGGCCAGTTCGCCGTGGTCGTCCTCGCGCTGAACACCGTGTTCGCGCTGGCCGACGCCGGCGCCCAGCTCGACTGCTTCGCGAACGCCGCCGAGCACCTGCAGCCGGGCGGGGTCTTCGTCGTCGAGGCGTTCGTCCTGCGCCCCGAGCAGCTCACCGGAGGCTGGTCGATGCGCCCGCGGCTCGTCGAGCCCGACCACGTCGAGCTCGAGCTGTCGCGCTACGCCCCCACCGAGTCGCGCGTCGACCGGACCCTCGTCCACATCAGGCCGGCCGGGAACCGCATCGTCCAGGTCGTCGACGTCTACGCGTCGCCCGGCGAGCTCGACCTGATGGCCCGCGTGGCGGGGCTGTCGCTGCGCTCGCGCTGGGAGGACTGGCTGGGCACGGGCTTCTCCGCCGCGAGCCCGCGGCACGTCTCGGTCTACGAGAAGCCGGCCTGACGCCCCGCAGCCTGGCGTCCGGGAGACACGGCCGATCGGTAAGGTCGCCGCCGTGCTGTCGCTGCCCCGGCCCCGCGGCGCGCTGAGCGACGCGGTGCTGGCCGCGCTGCGCCGCCCGGTCCACGCCCTCGCGCCGCCGGCCGTCCCCGTCTCGGCCGACGCCGTCGGCGACGAGGACCTGCAGCTCGCGCTGTACTGCTGCTACGAGCTGCACTACCGCGGCCTGCCCGGCGTCGACGAGGCGTGGGAGTGGGAGCCCTCGCTGCTCGCCGTGCGCCGCGAGCTCGAGGCGTCGTTCGAGGCGGGCGTGGTAGCGCTCGCCGGGCCGCCCGCGGCGGTGGCGCCGGTGCCCGCCGAGGAGGTCGACGTCGCGCTGCGCGTGATCGCCGACGGCGACGACGGCCCGTCGCTGTCCAAGCACCTCGAGCGCCACGGGACGCTCCCGCAGCTGCACGAGTTCCTCGTGCACCGGTCGGCCTACCAGCTCAAGGAGGCCGACCCCCACGCCTGGGTCATCCCGCGGCTGTGGGGACCACCGAAGGCCGCGCTCGTCGAGATCGAGGCCGACGAGTTCGGCGGCGGCCGGCCCGACCGCGTTCACGCCCACCTCTTCGCGCGGGCGATGGCGGCGATGGGCCTCGACGCCCGGTACGGCGCCTACCTCGAGCACATTCCCGCGGTGACGCTCGCCACGGTCAACCTCATGTCGATGCTCGGCCTGCACCGCCGGCGCCGCGGCGCGGTGGTCGGGCACCTCGCGCTCTTCGAGATGACCTCGTCGCTGCCCAACCGCCGCTACGGCAACGCGGCGCGGCGGCTGGGCTTCGACTCCGAGGCGGCGACGGCGTTCTTCGACGAGCACGTCGAGGCTGACGCCGTCCACGAGTCGGTCGCCGCGGTCGACCTCGCCGGCGGCCTCGTGCGCCAGGAGCCCGCGCTCGTCCACGACCTCCTGTGGGGCGCGCACGCCCTCGCCGCGCTTGAGCGCCGCTGGGCCGAGCACCTGCTCGAGTCCTGGGCGGCCGGGCGCAGCTCGCTGCGCGTGCCGCTCGCCGAGCCGGCGCTCGCCTGGTCCTCCTCGAGGAGGAGGACGAGCAGCTCGATGACGAGCCCGGCACGGTAGACGGGCGCCACCACGGCGTTGCCGGCCGGGCTCAAGCCGCGAACCCGGCGGAGGACGTCGACGCCGTCGAGCAGTGTTGACCCCCCCGAGCCGGCGCACTGGGGTCGCGCCGTGAGGGTCACGGTCGCTCTCGCGCTCTTGCTCACCGGGCTCGCGCTCGCCCTGCCGGCCGCCGCGCAGGCCCCGCCGGCTCGGGTCACCGCCGATGGCGTCGGCGACGTGCGCCTCGGCTCGACGTTCCGCGCGCTGCGCCGCCAAGGCCTCGTCGGGCGGCTGCAGCTTGGGTGCGAGTTCTCCCGCCCGCGGCCGCGGATCGGGAT
>JALYMN010000512.1 GCA_030773675.1 Actinomycetota bacterium | reverse complement strand
GCGGTAGCCCGCGTCGGGGGCCCCGGCGGTGTCCACCCGCTGCAGGCCGCGCAGGAAGGCCGCGAGGTCCAAGGCCAGCTGCTGCTGGTCGCCGGACGGACCGTCCAGAGCGCTGCTGCCCTCGACCCAGCCGTAGACGAGCCACGGCCACGGGTAGCGCTCGGACGGCCTGCCGCGCGCCACGACGCGCGGCAGCGGCACGGGCAGCACGGGCGCCAGCCGCGGCAACCAGACCCATTCCTTGTCGATCTGCGCCACGGCCCAGACGACCCGCGGGAAGCGCAGCGCGAGGTGGTCGCCCAGGCGGTGGACGACGTGGTCCGTGCCGGTCGACCGGACCGGTTCCACGGGGAGGCCCGACCACTGGGGGAACTGCGTGGAGACCAATTGGGCGGCCAGCTTGCCGTCCACGGGGAGCTCGTCGGCGTGCAGCGGGGCGCTGGCCATCACGAGAGCCAAGCACGAGGCGACGGGTCCCGGACGCCGACGGACCCGTGGCCGTGCCCGTGACCAGTGGTCGGCGGGTCACGCGCGGCGTGCAGTGCCTGCCTCCGGTCGCACCCCCGGCGCCGGCGCTCCACCACCGCGATCGCGTCGGTACCTGCCCGTACGCTCGGCGGCACCACGAACGAGGAGCAGACGTGAAGCCTGGCCAGCCCGACATGCAGCAGCTGATGAAGCAGGCCCAGAAGATGCAGCAGCAGATGATGGAGGCCCAGCAGCAGCTCGCCGAGGCCCAGGTCCAGGGCACCGCGGGCGGCGGCCTGGTCACCGTGACCATGACGGGCTCCGGGGAGATCGTCGGCCTGAAGATCAAGCCTGAGGCGGTCGACCCGGACGACGTCGAGAGCCTCGAGGACCTCGTGCTGGCCGCCGTGCGCGACGCGAGCACCGCCGCCGCCGACCTGCAGACCGAGAAGATGGGCCCGGTCACGGGCGGGATGGGCGGGCTCGGCCTGCCCGGCATGTAGCGCCGGTGTACGAGGGGGCGGTCCAGGACCTCATCGACGAGCTCGGCCGGCTCCCGGGCGTGGGGCCCAAGAGCGCCCAGCGCATCGCCTTCCACCTGCTGGCGGCCGACCCGCACGACGTCCGCCGCCTCGTGCACGCGCTGACCGAGGTGAAGGACAAGGTGCGGTTCTGCCGCGTCTGCGGCAACGTCGCCGAGCAGGACGAGTGCCGGGTGTGCCGGGACCCGCGCCGCGACCCCTCGGTCATCTGCGTGGTCGAGGAGCCCAAGGACGTCGTGGCGATCGAGAAGACGCGCGAGTTCCGCGGGCGCTACCACGTCCTCGGGGGCGCGATCTCGCCCATCGAAGGGGTGGGTCCCGACGACCTGCGGGTCCGGGAGCTGATGGTGCGGCTGCAGGACGGCACGGTGACCGAGCTCATCCTCGCCACCGACCCGAACCTCGAGGGGGAGGCGACCGCCACCTACCTCGCCCGCCTGGTGAAGCCGATGGGCCTGCGCGTCACCCGGCTGGCGAGCGGCCTGCCGGTGGGAGGCGACCTGGAGTACGCGGACGAGGTGACTCTCGGCCGTGCTTTCGAGGGACGGAGGACGCTCGATGTCTGAGATGCCGCTGACGGAGGACGACCGCACGGTCGACCCGTTCGACGCCGAGGTCGCGGAGGACGTCGCGCGCGACGTGCGCTCGTTCCTCGAGACCGTCGACGCGATCGCGATCGGCGAGGCCGGGGACGCCTCGGTCGCCCTGCTGCTCCTCGACGTGGCGCGCATCTGCGTCGCCGGTGCGCAGCTCGGCGCCCGCCGCGACGTCATCCTCGAGACCAACGTCGAGCCGGTCGTCGGCGAGGCGTCCGTCGAGCTCGACGACGTGCGGCAGGGCCTGGCCCGCCAGCTCGGCGACGTCGACGCCTACCTCGAGGTCTTCGACCCGTACGGCGACGAGCCGCCGACGGAGATGCTGCTGTCCGACGACGTCGCGGTCGTGGCGCAGGACCTGCTGCACGGGCTGCGCCACTACGACGCCGGGCGGCAGCGGGAAGCCCTGTGGTGGTGGCAGTTCACCTACCTCAACAGCTGGGGCGGCCCGGCCGGCGCGGCCCTCCGGGCGCTGCAGAGCATCGTCGCCCACGCCCGCCTGGACGCGGTCGTGGAGGAGGTCGCCGAGGTCTAGGAGCGGGGTCTACGCGACCCGCTGGCCCTTCGGCAGCACCCGGCTCGGCGTCCGCAGCCGGCGTGCCGTCAGCCACAGCGCGCCGACGCCGAGCGCCACGTCGACCGCCAGCCCGAACGGCCAC
>JALYMN010000511.1 GCA_030773675.1 Actinomycetota bacterium | reverse complement strand
GGCGAGCGGCTCGACGTCCGCGGCTGCGTCACGCCCGGCTTCCTCGGCGACCGCCAGCTGCGCGCGGCCGTCGCCGGAGCCCGCGCGCTCGTCCTGCCCAGCCGCGACGAGGGGTTCGGCCTGCCCGTGCTCGAGGCGCTCGCGGCCGGCACGCCGGTGCTCGCCAGCGACCTCCCGGTGCTGCGCGAGGTCGGCGGCGAGCTCGTCACGTACGCCGCGCCCGGCGACCCGGAGGCCTTCGCCGACGGCCTGCGCCGGGTGCTGGAGGCTCCGCACGACCCCGCGCCCGGACGCCGTCACGCCTCCGCGATGACCTGGCGTCGCTGCGCGGAGGCGCACCGGGCGGCCTATAGCCTGGCGCGGGCCTGACCGGGCCCCTCCCCTCCCCCTGACCGAGAGGACTCCCGTGCGCCTCGCCGACGCGGTCCTGACCGGCGTGCACAAGGCGCACGTGCAGCTCGCCGAGCAGCAGTGGCGGTCCGGCCGCGGCGACCGGCGGCTGCTGACCTGGCCGGAGGCGGCCCGCGACTCCCAGCTCACGGGCAGGAAGGCCTGCAACGTCTGCGGCTGGCGCGGCCACGCCTTCACCGTCGTGCACGGCACCGTCGAGCACAGCGAGGCCGCGCTCTGCCCCGTCTGCGGGTCGATCAGCCGCGACCGCTTCCTCTACTGGTGCTGGACCCGCCGCACCGGCTACGACCCCCGCGCCCGAGTGCTCGAGACCTCGCCGCGGATGCCCGAGGTCTACCGCAAGCGCATGGCGCAGCGGGTGGACTACCTGGCGAGCGACTACGACGAGTCCGCGCACAGGGCCTTTCTCAAGCTCGACCTGCAGGACATCGACCTGCCCGACGCGAGCATCGACGTCGTTCTCACCCCGCACGTGCTCGAGCACGTGCCCGACACCGATCAGGCGCTGGCGGAGCTGTTCCGCGTGCTCGCGCCCGGCGGCCACGTGTTCCTGCAGGTGCCGGTGCCGCAGGCCAAGACGACGGTTCCGCTCGAGCCGGAGTACCACGGCGACAACACGCTCGTGTACTTCCGGTTCGGCTGGGACCTCGCCGACACCATCCGCTCGCACGGCTTCGCCTGCGACGTCCTGGTCACCAGCGAGCTGCGCGACGCCGCCGAGTCCGGCCACTCCTGGGTGCACGAGGGCCCGGACTGCGACGTCGACGACCTGCTCGCCGGCGCCGACCCGGCGGCGATGACGGTCGTCGCCGACGCCCGACGGGCCGCCCGGCACTCCTTCCGCCCGGCGTACCAGTTCGTCACGTTCGACTGCCACAAGCCCGGCGCCGCGCGGTAGCCGCGCCGCGCCGCTGCCCTGGTCCCGCGAGCTCGCCGGCCGGCTCGACCGCCGCACGATCAGCTCGGCCCGGCTGCGCGGCAACCCGCTCGGCGACCCAGCCGAGCGCCCGCTGCACGTCTACGTCACGCCCGGCTACGACGACCGCCTACCGACGCCGGGGTGCTCATGACGCTCGGCTGCTCGGCGGCCTTCTCCGCCGAGCCGGACGGCACCGTCGTGCTGCCCTTCGACCCGAGGAGGGGGCGGCTCCGGGAGGAGGTCTGGCAGCGCTGGCTGGCCTGGGACCCGGTGCGCATGGTCCCGCGGCACGCCGACGCGCTGCGCGCCCAGCGGGCGGTGTGGATCGACGCCGGCACCCGCGACGAGTGGTTTCCTGGACCTGGGCGCGCAGGCGGTGGTCGACGCCCTGGCCGACATCGGCGTGACCGACGTGCACTTCGAGACCTACGACGCCGGGCACGGCGGCATCGACTGGCGCTACCCGATGAGCCTCGCCTACCTCGCGGGGCGCCTGACGCCGTAGCGGGTGCCCGCGCTGCTACAGGACGTCGGGGCCGCGCCGGGTGGCCGCGACCAGGGCGGCCTGGTCGACAAGGACTGCCCGCGACGGCGCCAGCCGCAGCCGCGCGGCCGCGCGCCCGGTGACCCACCGCCGCACGCCGCTCTCCACGACGTACGCCGCCCCGACGGGGGTGCGCACGAGCGCGCCGTCCGCCGGACCGATCGGCGGACCGACCCGCGCCGGGTCGCCGGGGACGGCGGGCAGCACGGGCCGGGCGCCGTACGTCGCGACGAGGCTCGGGTGCACCGGGCGGCGCACTCCGGCGCGGAGGAGGAACACCCGGCCGCCCGCGCGGACCAGTGTGCCGTCCGGGTGCCGGTCGGGGGCCAGCACCGACGTCGCGGCCGGCAGGCCGAAGTCGGCGGCCGCGAGGACGGGCAGCGCCGCCGCCCGGTAGCCC
>JALYMN010000510.1 GCA_030773675.1 Actinomycetota bacterium | reverse complement strand
CCCTGGGGGTGACCGCCCGCGTGCCCGCGCGCGGCGTGACGACCGCGGCGCTGCAGCAGGCGAACGCGGCGCGCACGCTGCTCGACCCGGCCGGGCTCGGCGGCTTCGGCTGGCTCGTGCAGGAGGTCGGGATGCCTCCGGTGCTCCCCTAGGCTCGCCGGCGTGACGCGGGCGCTGACGGTCGGCGTCGGGGCCGCCGCGCTCGCCGGCGCCGACCTGGTGCTGGACCTGGGTCACGCGCACCCGTCCGCGCACGGGCTGCTCCGGGTCGCTCTGGAGCTGGACGGCGACACCGTGGTCCGGGCCGAGCCGCTCGTCGGCGCGATGCACCGGGGCGCGGAGAAGCTGTTCGAGGTGCGCGACTACCGGCAGGTGCTCGTGCTCGCCAACCGGCACGACTGGCTGTCGGCGTTCGGCAACGAGCTCGGCATCGTGCTCGGCGTGGAGCGGATGCTCGGCATGGAGGTGCCGGAGCGGGCCGTCTGGCTGCGCACGCTGTTGGCCGAGCTGGACCGCGCGGTCAACCACCTGACGTTCCTGCAGGCGCTGCCGCTCGACCCGCCCGCGGAGGCGTGGCGGGGGCGGGAGGTGCTGCAGCGGGTGCTCGAGGAGGCCTCCGGCGGGCGGGTGCACTACATGTTCAACCAGGTCGGCGGGCTCAAGCAGGACGTGCCGGCCGGCTGGACCGGCCGGGTGCGCCGGGCCGTCGCTGCCGTGCGCCCCGGGCTCGCGGCGCTGGAGGAGCGGCTCGACGACGACCCGTTCGCCGCCCGCGCCCGGGGCACCGGTGTGCTCGAACGCCGGACCTGCGCGGCGTACGGCGTGACCGGGCCGGTGGCCCGGGCCAGCGGGCACGACCTCGACCTGCGCCGCGACGACCCGTACCTCGCCTACGCGGCGCTCGGCGTCGGCACGGCGTTCCCGGTCGTGTTGGGCAGCGCGGGCGACAGCCTCGAGCGCGTGCGGGTGCTCGTGCGCACCGCGCTCGTCGCGCTCGACCTCGTCGCCGCCTGCCTCGACCGCCTGCCGCCGGGCGCCGTCGGGCTGCGGCTGCCCAAGACGGTCAAGGCACCGGAGGGGGCGGTCTACACGTGGACCGAGAACCCGCTCGGCGCGATGGGCTACTACCTGGTCAGCACGGGCGACAAGACGCCGTACCGGCTGGCGATGCGCACGCCGTCGTTCAACAACGTGTCCGCGCTGCCGCGCCTGCTGCCCGGCGTCCGGCTGGACGACCTGGCGGTCGTGCTGGGCTCGCTGTTCTTCGTCGTCGGCGACGTCGACAAGTAGCGCTCAGCGCTCGGACGCCGGCACCCCGTCGCCGCCCGCGACGGGCTCGGCCGACAGGGCGCCGGTGTCGGCCCGCTGCTCGGCCACCGTCTCGGCGCCGGCGTGCTCGTGCGGCCGGCCGTCGATGACCTCGTCGAGGTAGCGCAGCACGACCGCGAGGACGGCGGCCACGGGCACCGACAGGAACGCGCCGACGATGCCGAACAGCGCGCTGCCCACGGTGACCGCGAGGATCACCACCGCCGGGTGCAGGGCGAGGCTGCGCCCCTGCAGGATCGGCTGCAGCACGTTGCCTTCGATCTGCTGCACGGCGAAGATCAGCGCGGTGACGAGGAGCGCGCTGGTGAGCCCGTTGCTGACGAGCGCGACGAGCACGGCGACGAAGCCTACGACGAAGGCACCGATGATCGGCACGAACCCGCCGAGGAAGGTGAGCACGGCGAGCGGCAGGGCCAGCGGCACGCCGAGGACGACCAGCCCGATGCCGATGAGCACCGCGTCGGCGAGCCCGACCAGCGCCTGGCTGTTGATGAAGCTGCCGAGCGTGGCCCAGGACCGGGTGAGGACGACGTCGAGGTGGCGTCCGGTCCGCTCGCCGGTGACGCTGTGCAGCCAGGGCAGGAACCGCGGGCCGTCCTTGAGGAAGAAGAACACGAGCACGAGCGCGAGCAGGCCGGTGACCAGCCCGCTCCCGACCGCGAAGACCCCGGACAGCACGCCGGAGGCCAGGCTGCCCGCGCTGCCCTGCAGCCGTTCGCGCAGGTTGCCGAGCGCGGCGTCGAGCTGGCGGTCGCCGAGGTTGAACGGCGGTCCGCTCAGGTAGCCCTGCAGCGTCTGCAGGCCGCCCGCCGCCTGGTCGGCGAGCTCCCCGCTCTGCGAGGCGACCGACGGCGCGAGCGCCGCGAGGACGCCGAGCACCACCACGAGCGACCCGAGCAGGACCGCGCTCGCGGCGAGGGCCGCCGGCACCCCGTGGCGGCGCAGCCAGGCCGTGGGGGGCCAGAGCACGCTGGCGACCAGCAGCCCCAGCACGACCGGCAGCACGATCGACCACAGGTAGCCGACGAGCAGCCCGAGCAGGACGGCGGCGCCGGCGATGAGCAGCAGCCGCAGGCTCCAGGTGCTCACCCAGGTGAGGCCGCGGCCGATCACGGCGCCGCGCTCGGCGTCGGGCCGGCTCGCCGCGGCGCGCCGGACGGGAGCGCTGCCGGAGGGTCGGGACGGTGCCGTCCGGCCGGGGGTGACCGGCTCGTCGGGGGTCGCGGCGGACAGCGCCTGGGCCGCAGTGGTGCGTGTGGTCACCGTGAACCTCTGCCCGGATCCGCCGGACGCACGCTCAGGTGCGCAGGTAGTCCAGGAACCGGGCGCGCACCAGCGGCTCGTCGTCGCCGAGGTCCTTGCCCATCATCTCGCGGGCGAGGTCGACCAGCTCGGTGATCGAGCCGGTGAGCGCTCCGGACGACCCGTCCTCGACCGCCAGGGCGCGGGCGCCGCGCAGGTGCTTCGCGAGGTCCCAGAAGAAGTGCAGGTCGCGCGCCGACTGCGCCTTCTCGAACGCCCGGCTGCGCAGCTCCTCCGTGGACAGGCTGTCGAGGTCGGTCACGGCCGGAGACCCTACGTGCCGGGCGGCAGCGGCTCGGTGGGCGGCAGCGGCTGCGGCCCGTCCGGGGTGCGGCAGGCCCGCTCGAGCAGCAGCGCGGCGCCGACGAGCACGAGCGCCGCGGCCGCGGACAGCCCGGCGACCAGGGCGTCGGCGCGGGCCTGCTCGGCGTCCAGGGTCAGCACGTGGGCGAGCAGCCCGGCGTAGGCGCCGGCGAGCAGCGCGCCGGTGGGCGAGGAGGCCTTGGCCAGGGC
>JALYMN010000509.1 GCA_030773675.1 Actinomycetota bacterium | reverse complement strand
GCACGACCTCGACGGGTTGCGCGCGGTCGGCGCCGACCTCGCGCGGGGCCGGGAGGCCGCCGTCCCGGCCTGACCGTCCGCGACCTCGAGGTCAGCCGGCCTTGCGGCCGCCCAGCGCCTCGGCCCGAGCGCTCTCGAGCAGCAGCTTCCACGACGCGACGTCCGGACGCCGGCGCAGCAGCGCCCGCCGCTCCCGCTCGGTCATGCCGCCCCACACGCCGAACTCGACCCGGTTGTCCAGGGCGTCGCCCAGGCACTCGGTGCGGACCGGGCAGCCGTGGCACACCGTCTTGGCCCGGTTCTGCGCCGCGCCGGTGACGAACAGCTCGTCGGGGTCCTGGTTGCGGCACGACGCACGCGCCGTCCAGTCCTGCGCACTGTCGGGCTGGCCCGGTGACGAGCTGCGCACGTGCGGTGACACCGTCATGGTCCGGTCCTTGCCGTCGAGAGCGGTCGCTGCGCAGACACGGTAGGAAGAGCAGACGTCTGGCGGCAGCCCCCGGACGGGGGATCCTCGACTAGTCCAGAGGGACCATGCCGGTCCTCCCGGCCACGCCGGGAGGACCGGGACGAGCAGCGGCGAGCGTCCCAGACGACCTCCGGGTGCGCCGCGCGCCCGGACGGCCGGACAGGCCCCGGCACGTACCCTCGACCGGTGCCCCTCCTCGCTCCGCTGCGCAGCTCCGACGACACCGGGCCCGTCCTGCCCCGGCTCGGGCTCGCCCTGCTGGTCAGCGTGCTGGCCGGGCTCCTGGTCGCCGGGCTCGCCTTTCCGCTGATCGGCGCGCCCGCCCTCGCCGCCAAGTCGACGGCCGACGGCTTCCTCGAGCTGCCCGCGGAACTGACCGAGGAGCAGCTGCCCACCCGCAGCCGGATCCTCGACGCCCGCGGCGGCCTGCTCGCCACGCTGTTCCTCGAGAACCGGGTCAACGTGGGGCTCGGGGACGTCCCGGCGCACGTGCGCAACGCCGTGCTGGCCATCGAGGACAGCCGCTTCTACCAGCACAACGGCGTCGACACCAAGGGCACGCTGCGCGCCGCGGTCGCCAACAGCACCAGCGAGGAGGTGCAGGGTGGCTCGACGATCACCCAGCAGTACGTCAAGAACGCGCTGCTCAACGCAGCCCGCGACGAGGACGCGCAGAAGGCGGCGGTCGAGCGGTCGCTGACCCGCAAGCTGCGCGAGGCGCGCTACGCGCTGGCCCTCGAGAAGCAGCTGACCAAGGACCAGATCCTCGAGCGCTACCTCAACATCGCCTACTTCGGCAACGGGGCCTACGGGCTCGGTGCGGCCGCGCAGTACTACTGGGGCAAGCGGGTGCAGGACCTCACCCTCGCCCAGGGCGCGATGCTCGCCGGGATGGTGCAGAACCCGAGCCGCTTCGACCCCACCGACAAGGAGAAGGCGCCGGACGTCGTGGCGCGGCGCAACACCGTGCTGCGCCGCATGGCCGAGCTCGCCTTGATCTCCGAGGACACCCGCGCCGAGGGCAGCGGCCTGCCGCTGGCCATCGACGTGCACCCCGTCGGCAACGGCTGCGGTGACAGGAACGTGGGCTCGGCGGCGTTCTTCTGCGACTACGTCCGCCGTGAGCTCGAGGGCACGGACGTCGGCAGAGCGCTCGGCCGGACCCGCGAGGAGCGGCAGATCAGGCTGCTGGGCGGCGGGCTCACGATCCGGACGACGCTGGACCGCGACGTGCAGCGCGCGGCGCAGGAGGCGGTCGACGAGCGCGTCCCGTCCGACGACGACAGCGGCGCGCGCGCGGTCGCCGACGTCGTCGAGCCCGGCACCGGCCACGTCAAGGCGATGGCGGTGAACCAGCCCTACGGTGAGGAGCCCGGCCAGACGAAGGTCAACTACGCGGTCGGCGGGACGTTCGGCTACCAGGGCGGGTCGACGTTCAAGCCGTTCGTCCTTGCCGCCGCGTTGCAGCAGGGCGTCTCGCTGAACCAGACCTTCGACTGCCCCGTGGAGTACACGTCCAAGGAGTTCAAAAACTACGAAGGCGGCCGGGTCGAGCCCTACACGGTGCGCAACGCCGGCGACTCCGAGGCGGGCGTGTTCGACCTGCGCACCGCGACGACCGAGTCGGTGAACACCTGCTACGTCCAGCTCGAGGAGCGGACGGACGTCGAGCCCGCGGCGCGCATTGCGGAGTCGCTCGGCCTGCGCTGGGTGCGCGACCCGGCGGGCAAGACCAACGGCCCGCTCCAGCGCGGCGGCAGCTTCGTCCTCGGCGGCAGCGAGGTCAGCCCGCTCGCCCTCGCCGGGGCGTACGCCGCCCTCGCCGCCGACGGGAAGTTCTGCCGTCCCCAGGCCGTGCTCTCGATCACCGACAGCCGCGGCGACAAGCTCGACGTGCCGGAGCCGGCGTGCACCCAGGCGCTGCCGCCGGAGGTCGCCAGCACGCTGACCGACGTGCTGCGCGGCGTCATCTCCGGCCCGGGCCCGCACACGGGCGGCGACGCGGCGATCGGCCGCCCGGCGGCCGGCAAGACCGGCACGACCAACAGCTCGCGCGCCGCCTGGTTCATCGGGTACACGCCACAGCTCGCGACCGCGGTGTGGGTGGGCATGCCGGACCCGAAGACCGGCAGCCCCCGGCCGATGCGCGATGTCCGGATCGGCGGCCGCTACTACCGCCAGGTGTACGGCGGCACGATCCCGGCCGCGGTGTTCCGCGAGACCATGCGCGCGGCGCTGCGCGACGCGCCGGTGGTGGACTTCGACGCGCCGCCGCCGTCCGCGGAGCAGGGCGCGACGGGGGTCGTGCCAGACCTGCGTGGCCAGAGCCTGCGCTCGGCCCGCGACGCGCTGCGCGCGGCGGGGTTCGACCCGGCCGACGGCGGGTTCGCCGACGCCGACTACGTCGACCCCGGCACCGTCGCCTACACCGTCCCGGGCCGTGGCGACCCCGCGCCGCAGGGGTCGACCGTCACGATCTTCCGGGCGAACGGTCGGCGCGGCTGACCCGAGGCAGGTGCTGGGGCTGCGCCTCCGGGCGGTCGCGGAGGATGCGGTCGTCCTGGCGACGCGGATCCTCCACGTCGGCACCGCGCGTGTCGGCCCGGCGCCGGCGCCGCGGGACCCGGTCAGCCCGGCAGCGCCGCCC
>JALYMN010000508.1 GCA_030773675.1 Actinomycetota bacterium | reverse complement strand
GGCGCGACGCGCGCTGCCGAGCGGGCCGACACCTCCGCCGCGGCGCCGGACGTCGCCTACCACGGCCTGGAGCCCACGCCGGCGCGGCAGCGGCCGTCGTTCGTCCTGCGCGACACCGCGGGAGCGGCGTACGACTTCGGCCAGCGCACGCGGGGCCGCCCGACGCTGCTGTTCTTCGGCTACACCTCCTGCCCCGACGAGTGCCCGACCGCGATGGCCGACGTCGCGGCCGCCCTGCGCACGGTCGAGCCTTCGCTGCGCGAGCAGGTCGAGGTCGTGTTCGTCACGACCGACCCGGACCGCGACACACCGGCGGTGCTGCGCGACTGGCTCGCCCCCTTCGGCGCGCGCGTCGTCGGGCTGCGGGGGTCGCAGGCTGAGGTCGACGCCGCGCAGCAGGCCGTCGGCCTGCAGCCGGCGCGTCCGGACGGTGTGGCCCCGACGCTGCCGGGCAAGCCGGACCAGCACGAGCACCGGCCCGGGACGGTCCCGCACAGCCACGCGGAACCGCTTGGATACGCTGTCGCGCACGCCGACGTGATCTTCGCGTACGACGCTGCGGACCGGTTGCCGGTGATGTACCCGTCGGGCGTCACGCCCGCCGACATCGCCGTCGACCTGCCCTTTCTCGCCCGACCCGACCAGCAGCCCCGCCGTCAGGAGGACTCGTGAACCCCGAGCTCCGCAGCCGCACCCCCCGCGCGACCCGGACAGCCGGCGCCGTCCTCGCGCTCGCGCTCGGCCTGTCCGGCTGCGGTGCCGGCTTCCGGGCGCAGACCTACCAGGAGCGGACCACCTCCGACTCGACCAACGAGGCGATCGGGGCTCTGGCGATCCGCCACATCCGCGTGCTGCCCCCACAACGCGGCCAGTGCGTCTACCCGCAGGGCAGCGCGGCGCGGGTGGCGGTGGTCATCGTCAACGAGGGCGTGGAGGAGGACCGGCTGGCCTCCGTCACCAGCGACGCCGGCACGGTCGAGGTCAACGGCAGCGGAGGGCGCAGGATCTCGCCCGCCCAGATGGTTGTCCCGGGCGTGTCCACGGTCAGCCAGTACAGCTTCGTCATCCGCGACCTGCGCCGCGAGCTGCGTCCCGGCAACTACGTCACGATGACGTTGACCTTCCAGCGCAACGGCTCCGAGGAGATGCTCGTCCCGGTCGAGGTGACCAACCGCCCGGGCCCGCAGCGCGAGCACTACGAGGTCGCCCACACCGACTCCGCCGGCAACCCGATCGTCAAGGAGGGCGAGAAGGAGGAGGACCTCTCGGGTTGTGAGCAGCAGTCCGAGCCAGAGGGCGGGCAGAGCGGCGAGCGGGGCGGCATCGGGTCGGAGGGCCAGCAGGGCGGCGGTACGGCCACGGGCGAGAGCGAGGGCACCGAGGGGACGGGGGCGCCCGACGTCACCGGGCAGACCGAGGACCAGCGGGGCGAGGGGCAGCAGGGCGAGGAGCAGCAGAACGAGGGCACGACCGGGCAGTAGCGCGTGTGCGCGTCGGCGGCTCCCGGTCGAGGGCTGGTCCAGCGCGGTCGGAGGGCTGGTCCAGCGACGCGTCTCCGCCGTCCACAGCGTCCCCGGTCCTGTCGGGGCCCGCGTCTAGCGTCGCGGCCATGCCCAAGGCCCCTGCCCGCGACCGCCCCGCCCACCGCTGCGCGGAGTGCGGCCTCTCGCTGACGAAGTGGGTCGGGCGCTGCCCGGAGTGCCAGGCGTGGGGCTCGGTGACCGAGGTCGCGGCTCCGCGGGCGCTGCCAGGGCTGCGGACGGCTGCGTCGGGCAGCGCGCCGCTGCGCCCGGCCCGAGCCGTGTCCGACGTGGGCGGCGAGGACCGCGAGCGCAGCACCACCGGACTGGGCGAGTTCGACCGCGTGCTCGGCGGCGGTCTGGTCGCCGGGCAGGTCGTGCTGCTCGCCGGCGAGCCCGGGGTGGGCAAGTCGACCCTGCTCGCCGCCGTGGCGCACAGCCTGGCGCAGCGCGGGTCGGGCCGGCCGGTGCTCTACGTGTCGGGCGAGGAGAGCGTCGAGCAGATCGCCGTGCGCGCCCGCCGGGTCGGGGCGCTCGACCCGGGGATCCTGCTCGCCGACGAGACCGACGTCGGCGCGGTGCTCGGCCACGTCGAGCTGCACGCCCCGCAGGTGCTCGTCGTCGACTCGGTGCAGGCGCTCGCGTCCGGCGCCGTCGACGGGCGGCCGGGCGGCGTGGCGCAGGTGCAGGAGGTCGCCGGCGTGCTCACCCGCGTCGCCAAGGACCGGCGCATGCCCCTGCTGCTCGTCGGCCAGTCCACCAAGGACAGCGCCGTGGCGGGGCCACGGGCGCTCGAGCACATGGTCGACACGGTGCTCACCTTCGAGGGCGACCGACACACCAGCCTCCGCCTGCTGCGCTCGGTCAAGAACCGCTACGGCCCGGCGGACGAGGTCGTCTGCTTCGAGCAGACCGACCGGGGCCTGCGCGAGGTTCCCGACCCGTCGGACCTGTTCCGCAGCGCTCGCGAGACCCCGGTGCCCGGCACCGCCGTCGCCGTCGCGGTCGACGGACGCCGGGCGATCCCGGCCGAGGTGCAGGCGCTCGTGGGCAGCACCCCGGCCCCGAGCCCGCGCCGGGGCGTCACCGGCCTCGACGGCAGCCGGGTCGCCATGCTGCTCGCCGTCACCGAGCGCAGCGCGCGGCTCAAGCTCGACCGCGACGTGTTCGTCGCGACCGTCGGCGGGGCGCGGCTCACCGACCCGGCCGCCGACCTGGCGGTGTGCCTCGCCGTCGCGTCCGCCGCGTGGGAGGTGCCCGTCCCCGCCGACGTCGCCGTCCTCGGCGAGGTCGCGCTGTCCGGCGACGTCCGGCCCGTGTCGCTGACCGCCCGCCGCGTCGCCGAGGCCGCCCGGCTGGGCTACCAGCGCATCCTCGTGCCGCCGGGAGCGCTGGCCCGGCTGGAGTCGCCTCCTCGCGGCGTCGCGGTCGTCGAGCTCGAGCACCTCGACCGCGCCCTGCAGGCGCTGCAGAGCTACGCCGCCGCGCGTGGCGTGCGCTGACCGCCGCGCCCACGGGCGCCTCTGCGCGGCGAGGACCGTCGACAAGACGCTTGCGCGCCGCTCGTCCCTAGACTGAGCAGCAGCCGAGGCCGGGAGGGGGCGCCGTGGCGACGACGGAGGACCAGCTCCGCTCCACGCTCGCCGCTGTCGCGCCCGGCACCGCCCTGCGCGACGGCCTCGAGCGGATCCTGCGCGGCAACACCGGGGCGCTCATCGTCCTCGGCCACGACCGGACCGTAGAGAGCCTGTGCACCGGAGGCTTCAACCTTGACGTCGAGTTCTCGGCCCAGCGGATCCGCGAGCTGTCCAAGATGGACGGCGCCGTCGTCGTCACCAGCGACCTCGGCAAGATCGTGCGCGCCAGCGTGCAGCTCGTGCCCGACCCGGAGATCCCGACGCAGGAGACGGGCACGCGGCACCGCACGGCGGAGCGCGTCGCCAAGCAGACCGGCTACCCGGTGGTGAGCGTCAGCGCCTCCATGCGGATCATCGCCCTGTACATCAACAACGTCCGCTACGTGCTCGACGACAGCGCCGCCATCCTGTCGCGGGCCAACCAGGCCCTCGCCACGCTCGAGCGGTACAAGCTGCGGCTCGACGAGGTCGCCGGCACGCTGTCCGCCCTCGAGATCGAGGACCTCGTGACCGTCCGCGACGCGATGGCGGTGAGCCAGCGCCTGGAGATGGTCCGCCGGATCGCGATCGAGATCGAGGGCTACGTCGTCGAGCTCGGCACCGACGGTCGCCTGCTCAGCCTGCAGCTCGAGGAGCTCATGGCCGGGGTGGAGGGCGAGCGGGAGCTGGTCGTGCGCGACTACCTCGTCAGCGGCAGCGGACGGCGGTCGCGCAGCGCCGACGACGCCCTCGGCGAGCTCGACGCCCTGGCGAGCGCAGACCTCCTCGACCTCAGCGCCGTCGCCAAGGCGGTGGGCTTCTCCGGCACGCTCGACGCGCTGGAGACGCCGGTGAGTCCACGCGGCTACCGGCTGCTCGCCAAGGTGCCGCGGCTGCCCCGGCTGGTCGTCGACCGGCTGGTCGAGCACTTCGGCGGCCTGCAGAAGCTGCTCGCCGCCAGCATCGACGACCTGCAGGCCGTCGACGGCGTCGGCGAGACCCGCGCCCGCAGCGTGCGCGAGGGGCTGTCCCGCCTGGCGGAGTCGAGCATTCTCGAGCGCTACGTCTGACCCAGGCGGCGGCCCGACCCCGTTGCGGGACGGCCGCCCCCTGACCCGCCGCGGCCTGCCGCCGTTGGAGGCCTCGACCCTGCCGCGGCCCGAACGGCCCCGACCCCGCCCCGCTCCGGCGTCGCCACACAGGACGGGTCAGACGACCTCGAAGGTCCGTCCCTCCCGGGCCAGGCTGCCCACGCGGGCCACCACGCGGTAGGTGCCGGGCCCGACCGCCGGCCGCTCCCCCGCGCAGCCCGGCCGGGACCGCGTGCCGTCCCAGCGCACCGCGAGCAGGCGCTGCTCCCCCGGCCGCAGCACGACCGGGTCCTGCGGCCCGCCGGGCGCGCAGTCGTCGCTGGACCAGATGCGGTCGGGGCCGGCGAACACGCTGAGCTCGACGGCGCCCTGGCCGAGCCCGCGGCTGCACGCCACGGACCCGGTATTGGTGAGCGCCAGCCGCAACGACGTCGCGCTGCCCGCCGGCACGCGGGCCGGCGCAGCGTCGGACTGCAGGGTGAGCAGCTCGTCGGAGCAGGCGTCCGCAGCCCTGGCCTCGCCCTGCGACGTGCCGGGCGAGCCGGTCGTGTCCGCGGCCGGCGGCGGGGTCGCGCTCCCGGCCGACCCCGCTGGCTCCTGGGCGAGCTCGTCGGGCGCGTCACCGCCCGCCGTGCACCGGCCGAGCAGGGCCAGCAGCAGCACGACCACGGCGGCGAGGACCCCGCGCCGGCGCCAGTAGACCCCCGCCGGGAGCGGCCCGACCGGGCGCCAGTGCAGGTCCATCGCGCCCAGCCTAGCCTCGCGGGGTGCCGTCCCCTGCCGCGCTGGACACCGCCCGGCCGCTGTCCATGGCGGTCCGGCAGTGGTACGACGGGGCCGCCCGCGACCTGCCCTGGCGGCGCCGGGGGACGTCGCCGTACGCGGTGCTGGTCAGCGAGGTCATGCTGCAGCAGACCCCGGTGGCGCGGGTTGTGCCGGCGTACGAGGCCTGGCTGGCCCGCTGGCCGACCGCCGCCGCGCTGGCCGGCGACGAGCCCGGCGAGGCCGTGCGGATGTGGGGGCGGCTCGGCTACCCGCGCCGGGCGCTGCGCCTGCACGCCTGCGCGGTCACGGTCGTG
>JALYMN010000507.1 GCA_030773675.1 Actinomycetota bacterium | reverse complement strand
CGCGGGACCAGACCGCGTGCCGCGGCCGCGTGCGCGTCGAGCAGCGCGAGCGGCAGGTCAACGTCGAGGCCAGGGTCGACCTCCCCCCCGACGAGCAGGCAGGCCAGGCCGAGGTCGACCGGCTCGCTGCGGACCACCTCGGCGAACCGCGCCCGCGACGCCGCGGTCACCGCCGGCGCACCGGGGGCGGCGGGACCCGCTTGAGCGCCAGCACGTCGCCCTCGTCGACGACGACGACGGACCCGTCGCGCCGGCGCACGTGCAGCCTGCCGTCGTCCCAGCTCTCCAGCACGCCCAGAGTGTCCCGCACCGAGCCGTCGGCGGACCGGCGGCGCAGGGTCACGCGCACCCCTACGTCAGCTGGTGTGACGTCGCGCACGTAGCGCACCTCGGCCGGCCCCTGCGTCGTGCCCCCGGCTGGCTCCGCGGCGCTCACGTCAGTGACACTAGGAGCCGCACCCGCACCGAGAGGACCCTCCACGTGACCTACGTGATCGCCGAGCCCTGCGTCGACGTCAAGGACAAGGCCTGCATCGAGGAGTGCCCGGTCGACTGCATCTACGAGGGCAAGCGGTCGCTCTACATCCACCCCGACGAGTGCGTCGACTGCGGCGCCTGCGAGCCGGTGTGCCCCGTCGAGGCGATCTTCTACGAGGACGACACCCCGGCGCAGTGGAAGGACTTCTACCGCGCCAACGTCGACTTCTTCACCGAGACGACGAGCATCGGCTCGCCCGGCGGCGCGAGCAAGGTCGGCCCAGTCGACGTCGACCACCCGGTCGTGATGGCCGTGCCCGAGGGCAAGAACACCGAGGGCCACTGACCGGCCGGGCGACGCGGTGAGCGCGCCCGCCCGCGCCTCGTCCCCGGCGCGCGCGAGGCCCGGCTGGGCCGCCCGCGCCGCTCTGCCCGGTTTCCCGTGGGACCGTCTCGCGCCGTACGGACGACGTGCCGCCGAGCACCCGGGCGGTGCCGTCGACCTCTCGATCGGCACGCCCGTCGACCCGACCCCCCGCGTCGTGCAGGACGCGCTCACCACCGCGGCGGACGCCCCCGGCTACCCGCTGACGATCGGGACGCCGGCGCTGCGCGAGGCCCTGGTCGGCTGGGTCGGCCGGCGCCTCGGCGCGCAGCTCACGCCCGCCGAGGTGGTGCCGGCGATCGGCACCAAGGAGCTCGTCGCGCTGCTCCCGTCGCTGCTCGGGCTGGAGCCCGGCGCGCAGGTGCTGCTGCCGCGGCTGGCCTACCCGACGTACGACGTGGGGGCGCGGCTCGCTGGCTGCGTGCCCGTGGCCACCGACGACCCGACCGCGCACGACCCGGCCCATGTCGGGCTCGTCTGGCTCAACTCGCCGAGCAACCCCACCGGCGCGGTGCTCCCGGCCGAGGAGCTGGCGCGGGTGGTCGCCTGGGGCCGCGAGCACGACGTGCTGGTCGTCAGCGACGAGTGCTACCTCGAGCTCGGCTGGGAGGTCGAGCCGGTGTCGGTGCTCGCGCCCGAGGTGTGCGGCGGCACGACCGACGGGGTGCTGGCCCTGCACTCCGCGAGCAAGCGCAGCAACCTGGCGGGCTACCGCGCCGGGTTCGCGGCCGGCGACGCGACCGCCGTGGCGGCGGTCGTGGAGGCGCGCAAGCACGTCGGCCTGCTCGTCCCGGCGCCCGTGCAGGCCGCGCTGGTCGCCGCGCTCGGCGACGACGCGCACGTCGCGGAGCAGAAGGAGCGCTACCGGGCGCGCCGCGCCGTCCTGCGCCCCGCGGTCGAGGCCGCCGGGTTCCGGGTCGAGCACTCCGAGGCGGGGCTGTACCTGTGGTGCACCCGCGACGAGGCCTGCTGGGACACTGTGGCCGCACTCGCCGAGATCGGGGTCGTCGCCGCGCCCGGGGCGTTCTACGGCGACGCCGGGGCGCGGCACGTGCGTATGGCGCTGACCGCCCCGGACGAGCGCATCGCGGTGGCTGCGGAGCGGCTCCCGGCCCTGCAGGGGTGACCGGCACCCCCCGCGCGTGACGGGGGCGGCGCGGCGGGTACGGGCACCGGTACCCCGTCCCGACTCCAGGAGGCACCCGTGCTCCGCAACCTGATCAACCAGGCGATCCGCGCCCGCGCCGGCACCACGGGCGCTCGCGGCGGCTACGGCCGTGGCTACGGCGGCACGAGCCGCGGCTACGGCGGCGCGAGCCGCGGCTACGGCCGCGGCCGCGGCACGTCCGACCCCGGCGCGATGATCGGAGCCGAGATCGGCCGGCGCGTGTTCGCCGCGCTGCGCCGCCGCGGCTAGACCCCGCGCTCGCCCCGCACCCGACGCACCACCCGACGCCCCGCCTGCGCGGGGCATCGGCGCGTCCGGGCCGCCGCCCCTCCGGGTGCGGGGCTCGTCGTCACTAGGCTCCCCGCCATGACCGACAGCCCTGTGCCCGCTCTCGTCGACGAGCTCTGGGAGCGCCGCGCCGACCTCTCCCCGGACGACGAGGACGCCCGCAAGGCGGTCGTCGAGGCCGTCGACCTGCTCGACACCGGCCAGGCGCGGGTCGCGGAAGTCCGCGACGGGGAGGTGGTCGTCGACGAGCGCGCCAAGCGCGCGATCCTGCTGTCGTTCAAGGTGCTGCCAATGCGCGAGTCGTCGGCCGGCGAGTTCCGGCACGTCGACCGCGTGCCGCTCAAGACCACGTTCACCGGCGTCCGGGTGGTGCCCGGGGCGATCGCCCGGTGGGGCTCCTACTTCGAGCCCGGCGTCGTGCTCATGCCGAGCTACACCAACATCGGCGGCTACGTCGGCGCCGGCTCGATGGTCGACACCTGGGCGACGGTCGGCTCCTGCGCCCAGATCGGGCGCAACGTCCACCTGTCCGGCGGCGTCGGCATCGGCGGCGTCCTCGAGCCGCCGCAGGCCGCGCCCGTCGTCGTCGAGGACGACGCCTTCATCGGCAGCCGGGCCATGGTGGTCGAGGGCGCGCGGGTGCGCCGCGGGGCGAAGCTCGGGGCCGGCGCGATCCTCACCGCGAGCACGCGGGTGTTCGAGGCGGAGACCGGCACGGAGCTGGCCCGCGGCGAGGCCCCGGAGCGGGCCGTCTGCGTCGGCTCGACGCGGGTGCGGAGCTTTCCCGGGGGCGACTTCGGGATGCCCTGCCTGCTGGTGCTGCGCTACCTCGAGCCCGGCCAGGAGCACGACAAGCTCGCGCTCAACGACGTCCTGCGCGAGCACGGTGTCGCCCCGTGATGCCCGCACGGGGGCGCTGACGTGCTCGACCTCACCGCCGACCCGGTCGCGCTCACCGCTGCACTGGTCGACGTGCCGTCGGTGTCGGGCGACGAGGCGCGGCTCGCCGACCTCGTCGAGCAGGGGCTGCGCGGCGCGCCGCACCTCACGGTCGAGCGCGACGGCGACGCGGTCGTCGCGCGCACCCGGCTGGGACGCGATCGCCGCGTGCTGCTGGCCGGGCACCTCGACACCGTGCCGGTCGCCGACAACCTGCCGTCGCGGCGGGAGGGCGACCTGCTCTTCGGCTGCGGCACCAGCGACATGAAGGCGGGCGACGCTGTCCTCCTGCACCTCGCGGCGACGCTCCAGGCCCCGGCGTACGACGTGACGTACGTGCTCTACGACCACGAGGAGGTCGCGGCCGACCTCAACGGCCTGGGGCGGCTGGCGCGGCGCCACCGCGACTGGCTCGACGCCGACCTCGCGGTGCTGCTCGAGCCGACGCGCGGGCAGGTCGAGGCGGGCTGCCAGGGCACGCTGCGGGCCGAGGTGACCGTGCCCGGACGCCGGGCGCACAGCGCGCGCAGCTGGCTGGGCGAGAACGCGGTCCACGCCGTCGCACCGCTGCTCGTGCAGCTGGTCCGCTACGAGGCGCGCGAGGTGGAGATCGACGGCTGCGTGTACCGGGAGGGGCTCAACGCCGTCCGGATCGAGGGCGGGGTCGCGGGCAACGTCATCCCCGACCGCTGCACCGTGACGGTGAACTTCAGGTTCGCCCCCGACCGCAGCGAGGAACAGGCGTTCGAGCACGTGCGTGAGGTGCTCGCGCCGTACGAGTGCGTGCTCACTGACTCCTCACCCGGCGCCCTGCCGGGGCTGGCCGCGCCGGCGGCGGCGCACTTCGTCGATGCCGTCGGCGTCGCTCCCGTCGCCAAGTACGGGTGGACCGACGTCGCCCGCTTCGCCGCGCTCGGCCTGCCGGCGGTGAACTTCGGGCCGGGCGACCCGGACCTCGCGCACACCCGGGAGGAGCACGTCGACGTGCACCGCATTACCGAGGCCGCGGACCTGCTGCGCCGCTACCTGGCGTGACCGCCGCCGCGGTGCTCGACGTCCGCACGGACGCGGCGCGCACCGTCGACGGCATCAGCACGGGGAACCGGGTGGCGGCCCTGGACGGCGTGCGCGCCCTGGCCGTCGTCGCCGTGCTCGGCATCCACGCCGTGCCGGGCTCCACCTTCCCCGGCGGAGTGGGCGTGGACGTGTTCTTCGTCCTCTCCGGCTGCCTCATCACCGCCCTGCTGCTGGCCGAGCGCGACCGCTTCGGCCGGGTCGACCTGCCCCGGTTCTGGCTCCGCCGCTTCTTGCGGCTGCTGCCCGCGCTGGCCTTCTTCCTGCTCGCGCTCTACCCGCTCGGTCGTGCGATGGTCGGGGAGGAGTACGTCGGCCGGGCCCTGACCGTGCTCGCGTTCCGCGCCAACCTTGCGCTGACGGTCGACCTCGTCTCGGTCGGCCCGCTCGAGCACCTGTGGTCGCTGGCGCAGGAGGGCCAGTTCTACCTCGTGTGGCCGCCGGTGCTGCTGCTGCTCTGGGTCCTGCGGTTGTCCCAGGGCGTCCTGGCGCTGCTGCTGCTCGCCGGCACCGCCTGGTCGTTCCTCGTGCTCGAGCGGGTCCAGGCGGCGGGCGTGCGGCCCTCGGACGACTTCCGCCTCGACGCACGGCTGGGCGGCCTGCTGGTGGGGTGCGCGCTGGCGCTGCTGCTGCACCGCCGGACCCGGCTGCTGGCCGTCCCGTGGCTGGCCGAGGCCGGCCTGCTCGGCCTGCTCAGCCTGCTCGTGGTCGGCACGCTGGAGCAGTACGACCTGCAGGTCACCGTCCCGGTCGCGGTCGGCTGCAGCGCCCTGCTGGTCGGCGGGCTGCTGGGCGGGCCGCCGGGTCCGGCCTCCGCGCTGCTCTCTGCGCCGGGGCCGGCGTACCTGGGGCAGGTCTCCTACTCGCTGTACCTCTGGCACTACCCGTTCTTCCGCGCCTTCGAGCGGCGCGAGGACCTGCCCGGCGCCCTCGTGCTGCTGCTCGAGGTCGTTCTCGCCGTGGCAGCCGCAGCGATGTCCTACACGGTCATCGAGCAGCCGGTGTCGCGGTGGTCGGCGCGCAGGCTGCGTCCACTGGCCCGATCGGACCACATCGAGAACCCTCCTCGTCACACTAGCCACTTGAGCAACAGCAGCACGTAGTCTGCCTCGCGGCGATTCGCAGGGGAGGACGCAGTGCAGCAGGAGCATCGCGGGGACGACCGGAGCGGTCATGCCGTCCTGACGTCGGACGTCGACCCGGTGCTGGCCGCGATGGTGGACGACGCCATGACCAGCCTGCTGACCGGCAGCGGGCAGGACGACCGCGCGGCCCGGACGTCGACCGACCTGCGTGTGCGCCGGACGGTCGAGGGCGAGCGGGACCGCCCGCTGGCGAGCGCCCCGCACGACGTCACGAGCCTGTACGTGCGCCACCGGCAGGCGCTCGCGGCCCAGGCGCGCCGCTTCCTGCGCGACCCCCGCGACGTCGACGAGGTCGTGCAGGAGACCTTCCTGCGGCTGCTGCTCGCGCTCCCCGAGCTGGAGACCGAGCTGCAGGTGCTCAAGTACACCCGCCGCACGCTGACGAACCTGTGCATCGACCGGTACCGCGCCGAGCGGCGCCGTCCGTCCCTGCTCGAGCTCGAGCGGGCCAGCGATGCCGACCTCGCCGACGACGAGGTCGACGACCCGGTGGTGCGCGCCGAGGACGCCGCGGTCGTGCGCGACGCCCTGGCCCGGCTGGCACCGCTGCACCGGGCGGCGCTCGTCAAGCGCGAGATCGAGGAGAAACCGCTCCCGGTCATCGCCGCGGAGCTCGGCGTCGCGGAGGACGCCGTCAAGCACCTGCTGTTCCGCGCCCGCCGCGCTGCGCCGCCTGCTCACCGGCACGCCCGTCCAGCCGGGCGTAGTGCGGTCCTGACGCGCACCCCTCGACCTCGAGGTGTGGTCGAGGGTCAGCCCGCCGCGCGCTGCTCCGGGTCGTGGTCGCGGACGACGCGCAGCATCGTCGTCCGCTGCCGGCTGTTGTCGTAGACCGGGACGACGCTCAGCAGCCCCATGAGGAACAGCCCGACCGACAGCACGAAGCCGACCAGCAGCAGCCCGCTGAGGGTGTCGAGCCGGGCGAGCAGCAGGGCCAGCCAGCCGAGCGCGACCGCCGTCGCGTAGAGCAGGCACACGGTGACCGGCACTGGGAGGCCGACGTAGACCAGGCGGTGGCTGGTGTGGTCGCGGCCGCCCTGCGCCGGGCTGCGCCCGTGCTGGAGCCGCTGCAGCGTCACCAGCGTGGTGTCGAACAGCGGGACGCCGAGCACGAACAGCGGCACGAAGAGCGCGACCAGCGGCGGCGTGCCGGTCAGCTGGAGCTTGAGCCCCAGCACGGCCAGCAGGTAGCCGAGGAACAGCGATCCGGCGTCCCCCATGTAGATCTTGGCCGGGTGGAAGTTGTGGCGCAGGAACCCGGCGGCGCACCCCGCCACCCCCGCCGCCAGCGCGGCCACGAGGAACTGCCCGTTCAGGGCTGCGATGAGCGCGAACCACAGCCCGGCGATGCTGGCCACGCCTGCCGACAGGCCGTCCATGTTGTCGAGCAGGTTGAAGGCGTTCGTGATGCCGACGACCCACATCACGGTGACGACGAGGTCCAGCACCGCCGGCCCCTGCAGGGCGGCGCCCGACCCGGTCACGTGGACGACGACCCCGGCGGCCGCCTCGACGAGCAGGCGGACGCGGGCGGACAGGCCGCCGCGCAGGTCGTCGAGCAGCCCCATGAGAGCGAGGACCAGCCCGACGCCGAGCAGGGCGGCGAGCTGCGCGAGCACGGACGGCGACCGGTCGACGGCCGAGGCGCCGAGCACGAGCGCGGAGAAGGCCACGACGATTGCGACCCCGCCGAGGTAGGGCACGGCCTGCTGCGCCGCCTTGCGCGCCTCGCCGGTGGGTCCGTCGAGCAGCCGCCGGCGCAGCGCGACGCCGAGCATCACCGGGGTCAGCACCCAGGCGACCGCCAGCGGGGCGAGGAACGCCGCGGCGTACGCCGGCCAGGTCAGGACCACGGGCCGGCCTGGCCGCACACGGCAGTCACGGGCGGTGAGGATACGTCCACAGCTCGCCGCGCAGGGCTGGTCCGGTGACAGACTCGCGCCGGAGCCTGCTCCTCGTGTCCCCGCCGACAGGAGCCCGACCGTGGCCGAGCCCGCCCTCCCGACGTCCTTTTACCCGATGCACAGCGGTCCCTTCACCGCGGAGGACCGCGAGCGCATGCCCGAGGACGGGCGGCGCGTCGAGCTCATCGACGGGGCGCTGCTCGTGAGCCCGTCGGCCGGCCGGGCGCACAACGACCTGGTCATGCAGCTGTTCCGGCTGCTCGACGCCGTCCGGCCGGACGACGTGACCATCTATCCCGTCCCCTACGACTACCGCCTGCCCGACGGCAGCGAGCTGGTCCCGGACATCACCGTGGCCCGCACCGCCGACCTGGGCGACAAGAGGCTGACGCGCACCCCGCTGCTGGTGGTCGAGGTGGTGTCGCCGAGCAGCCGGCTGATCGACTCGCTCGTGAAGCGGGCGAAGTACGAGGCGGCGGGCGTGCCGGCGTACTGGATCGGCGACCCGCGGGCCGGACGGCTGGTCGTGCTGGAGCTCACCGCTGGCCGCTACGTCGAGCGCGCCGTGCTCACCGGGGAGCAGCAGGTGGAGCTGGAGCGCCCGTTCCCGGTGACCGTAGGGCTGACGGCCCGCTAGCGCCGCTGGTCCTCGACGACCAGCCGGAGGATCTCGTCGAGGCCGACGGTGGGCACGAACCCGACGAGCTCGCGGGCCCGGGTCGTGTCGGGGACGCGCCGCTGCATGTCCTCGAACCCCTCCTCGTAGGCCTCGTCGTAGGGCACGTAGCGCACCTTGCTCGACGAGCCCGTCGCGCTGATCACGCGGTGCGCGAGCTCCTCCATCGAGACCTCCTCGACCCCGCCGAGGTTGTAGGCCCGGCCCCCGGCCTCGGGGTGGTCCATGAGCGCGAGCAGCCCGCCGACGACGTCGCCGACGTAGCAGAAGCACCGTGTCTGCCGGCCGGTGCCGTACACGGTGAGCGCCTCGCCCTTGACCGCCTGCCCGACGAAGCGGGGGATCACCATGCCGTAGTGGCCGGTCTGCCGCGGCCCGACGGTGTTGAACAGGCGGACGATGACGGTCGGCAGGCCCTTCTGCCGCCAGTACGTGTAGGCGAGGATCTCCTCGATCGCCTTGGCCTCGCTGTAGGACCAGCGGCTCTTCAGCGGCGAGCCGAGGATCCGGTCGTCCTCCTCCGACAGCCGGTCGCTGGTGTTCTTGCCGTAGATCTCGCTCGTGCTGGTGACGAGCACCTTGGTGCCGTGCTTGTGCGCCTTCTCGAACACCAGCTCGCTGCCGCGGATGTTCGTGGCGAGCGACTCCAGCGGCCGGTCGACGATGAGCTGGACGCCGACGGCCGCGGCCAGGTGGAAGCAGACGTCCGTGCGGGCCATGAGGTCGTCGAGCAGGTCGGCGTTGAGGATGCTGCCCAGGACGAACTCGACGTCGTCGCGGGAGCGCAGGTGCTCGATGTTCTCCAGCCGACCTGTGCTGAGGTTGTCCAGCAGGATCACGTTGTCGCCGCGGGCGAGCAGGGCGTCGGCGAGGTGGGAGCCGATGAACCCGGCCCCACCGGTGATGAGAGCGCGCACGCGGCGTGACGCTACCGCCGCAGGCCGTCGTCGCCGAGCTCCGCGTAGAGCGCGCGGTGCGCGTCGAGCATGCGCTGGACGCCGAACTGCTCCTGCGCGCTGCGCCGTGCCCGCTCCCGCAGGTCCTGGCCGAGCACGCGCCGGACGGCCGCGGCGAGCTCAGCCGGGTCCCGCCCGGTCACCTCGCCGGTCACCACCTCCCGGGCGCTCCCGACGTCGGTCGTGACCGCGGGCGTGCCGCACAGCGCGGCCTCCACCAGTGAGACGGGCATGCCCTCGTTGTCGCTGGTGAGCAGGGCGACGTCCGCGGCGGCGTGCACGGTCGTCACGTCGGCGCGCCAGCCGAGGAACCGCACGTTCGGCGGAGCGGCCGCCCGGGTCTGCTCCAGCAGGGGGCCCTCGCCGGTGA
>JALYMN010000506.1 GCA_030773675.1 Actinomycetota bacterium | reverse complement strand
GGGCAGTCCAGCGGGGCCGTCGGGGGCCGGCAGAGCGAGCGCGCAGGCTCCGGCCGGCCAGGAAACCGGTCCCGCCCAGGGTGGTGCCGGCGCGAGCCGCCAGGCCGCCGGCGGTGGTGCCCCGTCGTCTCCCCCGCCCCGCCCCGGCGCCTCGCCGCAGCAGCCTGGAAGCCGCGGTCCCGACGCGGCTGGCAGCGGCCCCCCATTGCCCTCGGGCGAGGCCGGGTCAGCCAAGCCGACCGCCCCCGCACCACGACCCCGTCCCCCACGGAACGATCGACAGGGCTAGCGGACGATGGTCCAAGAGACGACGTATCGCTACGGGCCGCTGGAGCGCGGGGGCTTCGCGCTCGGGCTGCGGCTCCCGCAGATCGCCGGCCTGGTGATCGCCGGGGCGATCGCGCTGGCGCTGCTCAACGTAGGGGGCTTCGGCAGCGCGGTGCTCGCGCTGGGCGTGCTCGGGCTCGCGGTGGCGGTGGTCTTGCTTCCGGTGTTCGGGCGTACGCTCCAAGTGTGGGCGCCGGTGGCGTTGCGGTTCCTGCACGGCCAGTGGTCTGGACAGGCGCGGTTTCGGGCGCAGGTGGCGCAGCTCGGTCACGTCCTTCGCCTGCCAGAGGGCGGGCTGGACCCGTCTCCGACGGGGGAGCCCAAGTCGCTGCCGGCCGAGCTCGCCGGACTCGAGCTGCTCGAAGCCGAGCTTGCGCAGTACGACGGGGCCCTCATGGGAGCCGTCGCCGATCGCGATGACGGCACCTTCACCGCGGTGCTGCGCTGCCAGGGCCAGGCGTTCGCGTTGCTCGGCGCCGAGGATCAGGAGCAGCGGCTCGCCGAGTATGGCGGCGTCCTCGCCGCGCTCGCGCGCGACGACTCGCCGCTGCGGCGCATCGCCTGGATCGAGCGGACGGTGCCGGCCGCCGGCGACGAGATGGCGGACTACTTGATGACCGCGAAGCGACCCGACGCGTCGCTCGACGCGCCGCCCGCCGAGCTCGTGAGCTACTTCCAGCTGCTCAACCACGCCCCGCAGGTCGCAGAGGATCACGAGCTGCTGGTCTGCGTACAGATCGACACTCGGCGCCCGAGCTCGCGTCGGGCGCTCAAGCGGCTCGGTGGCGGCGACCTCGGCGCGCTCGCAGTGCTCGCCGGGGAGGTCGGGCGCATCGCCGAGCTCCTCGACGCCGCGGGCATCGCCGTCACCGGGGTGCTGACCCGGCGCGGCGTGGCCGCCGCCATCCGCAACGCCTACGACCCGTGGGGCCGCCGGCAGCGGCAACGAAGCAGTCCGCGCGGTGACGACGGGGTGAGCGACGCGAGCGCTGGACCGATGGCGCGCGACGAGCACTGGTCGCACGTGGCGACCGACTCCGCCCTGCACGCCACGCTGTGGGTGGCCGAGTGGCCCCGGATCGATGTCCGCGCCACATTCCTGCAGCCGCTGCTCATGCAGACCCGCACGACGCGCACCGTGGCCATGGTCATGGACCTCGTCGGGCCCAGCAAGGCGACGCGGCAGGTCGAGCGGGCGGCCACCGAGGCCGCCACCGAGGCGTCGGTGCGAGCGCGCGTCGGACAGCGCACCACGCAGCGTCAGCGCCAACGCGAGGAGTCCACGCACCGGCGCGAGCGTGAGCTCGCCCAAGGCCACGCCGAGGTGCGCTTCGCCGCCTTTGTCTCCGTGTCCGTGCCCGCGGCCACCGGCAGGGTCGGCACGCTCGACGACCTCGAGGCCGCCGTTTCCCGCGTCGAGCTCGAGGCGAAGCGCGCGCCGCTGCGCCTCGAGCGGCTGTGGGGCCAGCAGGCAGAGGCGCTGACCTTCACCCTTCCGCTGTGCCGGGGACTGCGGTGAGCCGGCGCTCTGGCGCGGCGCGGGAGGCTCGGCGCGAGGAGCGGCGAGAGCGGGCTGAGTCGCGCCGGCGGCGCCGGGAGCGCGAGTGGTCGCAGCCCAAGCCGCTGCGCCTGCCGCCGTGGCGCCGGCCGGCCGACCGGCCGGGGCACCAGGCGTCCACGGCGCACGTCCAGTCGGCGTTTCCCGCGGTCGCCGAGGCCGGGCTGGGGGCCCGCGGGGTGTACGTCGGCCGGGACCATCACGGCGGGTCGTTCGTCTACGACCCGTGGGTCCTTTACACGCAGGGGCTGCTCAACGACGCCAACACGATCGTCATCGGTGCCCTGGGCTGGGGAAAGTCGGCGCTCTCGAAGACTTACGCCTGGCGGCAGTGCGTCTTCGGGCGGATCTTCGAGAACATCGATCCCAAGAGCGAGTACGGGCCGCTCGTCGAGGCCATGGGCGGGACGGTCGTGCGTCTCGCCCCCGGCGGGCGGACGCGACTGAACCCGCTGACCCGCATCGGCCACCGCGCGATGCGCGAACGCCTGCTCGAGGCCGTGACCCGCGCGATGCTCGACCGGCCGCTCACCCAGGCCGAGCACGTCGGGCTCGCGGCGGCCCTGCGCGCCGCCGACGACCACGCCGACCACGCCGAGGTGACCATCCCCGCGGTGCTCGAGCAGCTCGCGACTCCGTCGGTCGAGCTCGCCCGCGAGCTGATGGTCTCCCGCAACCAGGCCCAGGACGACCTGCGCGAGTGCGCGCTGGCGCTCAGGCGCCTGTGCCAGGGGCCGCTGGCCGGCATGTTCGACGGTCCTACGACCGCCGGCGAGGCGACCTGGGACGCCCCGGCGGTGTCGCTTGACCTGTCCGCCGTCGGCGCGGGGTCGACGGGCGCCGACCTCGCGCTGGGCATCACCATGGTCTGCGCCACCACCTTCCTCGACGCCAAGCGCGAGCAGCGCAAGCACGCCCTCGAGAGCGCAGGCCGCCCCGCGCCAAAGGTGATCCGCACCAACGACGAGGCGTGGCGGGCCCTGCCGATCGCGGGGCTCGGCGAGTACTACCAATCGGCGTTCAAGCTCGCGCGCCAGACGGGCGTGCAGCACTGGCTCGTCCTGCACCGCTTCTCAGATCTGCAGGCGGCCGGCGACGAGGGGTCGCGGCGCCAGCGCCTCGCCGAAGGTCTGCTCTCAGACGCCTCGACCACGATCATCTACCACCAGCACGCCAAGGAGGCAGCGGTCACCGCCGAGCTGGCCGGGCTCTCGTCCACCGAGGCGCAGCTCATCAAGGGGCTGCACCGCGGCGAGGCGCTGTGGCGGGTGGGCAGCCGTTCGTTCCTCGTCCAGCACGTCATGTCCGAGCTCGAGCGGGTCCTGGTGGCCACCGACGCGGCGATGCTCGAGCTCGACCCGCAGCACGAGCCCGAGCTGGTCTCGCAGTACGCCGCGCTCGCCGCCGCCGGCGAGGGACCCGGCGTCGTCAGCCCCGCCGGCGACGTCATCCAGCCCGCGCTGCCGGGCTTCGCCGCAGCGCTCGCCGAAAAGTCGGGGGGCGAGGAACCGTGAGTCGTGGCCAACGCGGGGGACAAAGCGACGGGGGCGCCGGCGTGCTGGTCGCCGTCTTCGCCAGCGTGGTGGGGGCGGGCTCCGGGACGATCTGGCTGGCCAGCGTCCTCGCCGGCGTGGCGAACGGCTCCGGCCCGATCGTGCTCTCCGGATCGGAGGCCGCGCGCGTGTTAGCGTGCCTTCCCACGCGCCTCGAACAGCCCGCGCAAGCGTGGCCCGAGTCCCTGCGGGGCGACCTTCCCTCCACGGCGGTCATCCTCGCGGCGCTCGGCCTTTCCGTCGTTGTCGTCCTGGCCTGCGCCGCGGCGGTCCTCTGGGTTGTGCTCCGGCTCATCGGTCGAGGGGGTGAAGGTCGAGGTCGATCACGGCAGCTTCAGGAGCCCGCGCGCTGGGCGAAGCCGAGGGAACTCAGGCCGCTCGTCGTCGCGGCGCCGCAGCAGGGCCGGGTCGTTCTCGGCACGCTGGGCCGCCGGCTGATCGCCGCCGAGCCGCGCACGTCGGTGCTCGTCGTCGCGCCCTCGCAGAGCGGCAAGACGACGGGGCTGGCGATCCCCGCCATCCTCGAGTGGGACGGGCCGGTGCTCGCCACCTCGGTCAAGGGCGATCTCACCCACGACACGTTGC
>JALYMN010000505.1 GCA_030773675.1 Actinomycetota bacterium | reverse complement strand
GGCGGGCTTGAACTCCTCGACGTCCGCCCCCTGGTATGGCGCCTGGACGACCCGCTCGACGCCGCCCGGCACGTTGGCCGGCTTGAGGATGAAGCTCTGCTTGCTCGGCGACTCGCCCTCCGCAACGGCAAGGTTCAGCGGCACCAGCAGGGGCCCCTCCGCGGTGGTCGGCGCCACGTTGGACAGCGCCTGCTTCGCCTCGATCATGCCCTCCTGGGTGAGGTCGCCGTTGTCGCAGGCCTTCTCGATCACCTGGGCCATGATGTCGGACATGCTGTAGCCGACGATGACGCCGAGGCTCGGCTCCTGGACCTTGAACCGGGTCTTGTACTCCTCGAGCAGCGCGGGCTGCGCCTTGAAGGTGCTGCTCGGCGCCGCGAAGCGGGCGCGCTCGATGAGGATCTTGCCGGCCGGGCCCTTGAGCAGACCCGGCGCGAAGATCGGGTTGTTGCCGAGGATCGGCACCCGGAGGCCCTGGGTCTCCGAGACCGTGGCCACCGACGCGGTCTGGGTCGGCGCGGTGGTGAGCATGATCGCCTTGACGCCCTGGGCCTTGAACTGCGTGACCTGCGCCGACATGTCCTGGTCGGTCGCCTTGATCTCGGCCGGCACGATCTTGAGGTTGTGCTTCTCGGCCATGTACTCGGAACCGGCCAGGCCGTTCTCGCCGTACTCGCCGGTGAAGTAGATGTGCCCGATCGTGTCGCCTTCCTTGATCAGGCCGGCCTCGAGCGCGTGCCCGAGGATGTTGATCGACTCGATGTCGTACGTCGCGCCCGGAACGATGTTGCCGGGAGGGCCGGCCAGGTTGCGGGCCCACGCCGACGGGATGTTCACCACGTTGTCGGCGCGGTACTGCTTCTCCAGCGCGGTGTTGATCGGCGAACCGATCGTCTGCTGCATCGCCAGGATGTCGGCCCTCATGCCGGAGTACAGCTGCACGCCCTGCTGGGGGACGTAGCCGGTGTCCTTGACATTGAGCTTAACCTGGTACTTCCCGCAAACGCCGCCACCCTCCTGGTTCTTCTTCTCCCAGTACATGGTGTGGGCGTTGGTGATGTCGTTGCCCAGGGCCGCGAAGACGCCGGTCAGGTCGGTGAGGACGCCGAGCGTGATGGTGTTGCCGTCGACGCCTTGCCCGGTCTGGATCTCGTCACCACCACCGCCGGCGCCGCCACCGCCGCCGCCGCCGCCACCACCCGGCGCCTTGGTGCTGCAGCCGCTGGCTGCGGCAAGGAGGACGGCCGCGAGGACGACCCCCGTGCGCTTGCGGAGATTCATGATGCAGTGCTCCCTTGTGCTGGTCGGTGTGACGGGGTGGTCTGGTCGGTGGGGTCCGATGTCGTGCGCGGAGGCTGCCGTCGGCCCCGCAGCCGCTGGGCGAGACCGACCAGGCCGGCCGGCTCGAACAGGACGACGAGGATGATGGCCAGGCCGAACAGCATGCGCGCGCCCTGACCGGCGGTGATGCCGCCCTGACCGGGGTCGGAGATGAGCGGCAGCACGTCGGCGTACTGCTGGAAGATCAGTGGGAGGGAGGCCACGAACGCGGCGCCGAGCGCGGCGCCGGCCACCGACCCCAGGCCGCCCAGCACGATCATCGCCAGGTAGAGGACCGACAGGTCGAGCGCGAAGGACTCCGGCGCGATGCTGCCGATCGACAGCGCGTACAGGACCCCGGCGAGGCCGGCGTACATGGAGGACAGGAGGAACACGCGCGCCTTGTAGTTCTGCACGTTGACGCCCATGACGGACGCCGCGACCTCACTGTCGCGCAGCGTGACGAGCGCGCGGCCGGCGCGGCCGCGCAGGATGTTGCGGGCGACCAGGTAGGCGGCGAGCGCGATCGCCAGGCCGAGGTACCACAGCCGCTCTGCAGCGCGGAACTCCACGCCGAGCACGAACAGCTCGGGGTTGTCGGCACCGAACGTGAAGCCGAACAGCGAGAAGTCCGGCACGGAGCGGCCGTTGAAGCCGCCGGTGACCGTCTCCCAGGTGTTCATGACGTGCTGGCCGATGAAGACCAGACCGATCGAGGCCACTCCGAGGTAGATGCCGCGCAGCCGGGCCGCGACGGGCGAGAACAGCAGGCCGGCGAAGCCGGCGAGCAGGACGCCGAGCAGCATCCCGAGCAGAGGCGGCAGGCCGAGCCCGTCGACCGCGGCCGCGGTGCCGCCCGGCTCCCCCGAGACGTAGGTGTAGGTCGCGGCCCCGACCGCGAGGAAAAACGCGTGGGCCAGTGACAGCTGGCCACTGGTGCCGACGAGCAGATTGAGCCCGATGGCGCCGACGACCGCGGCGGACACCACGAACCCGGTGCGCAGCCAGAACTCCTCGAGGTAGAGCGGCGCGATCAGCAGCACGACGAGCGCGACGAGGCCGAGCACCAGCTGCAGGGGGTTGCGTCGCTGCCGCGCGGGCGCGGGTGGTGCGGTCGTGGCGCCGATCTCCTCGCCGAGGGTGTCGGCGGTGCGGGTGTCAGACACGGGTCAGCTCCTTGGTCCCGAACAAACCGGACGGGCGCACGAGCAGCACGAGGAGCATGACGACCCAGGGGATCACCTCGCTCACACCGCGCCCGAGGAAGGCGAGCTGGTTCTGGTAGCCGGCGGCCAGCGCCTCGGCGATGCCGATGATGAGCCCGCCCAGCAGCGCGCCGCCGGTCGAGTCCAGGCCGCCGAGGATGGCGGCCGGGAACGCGCGCAGCGCGGTGAACTGCAGTCCGGGCGCCACGCCCGGGGTCGGCGCGCCCACAAGGAACAGGCCGGCGACGGCGGCGAGCCCGCCGCCGACAATCCAGGCGAGCGCCGACACCCGGCCGAGCTTGATCCCCATGAGGGCGGCGGTCTCGCCGTCCTCGGCGCTGGCGCGCATCGCGATGCCCCAGTTGGAGAATTTGAACGCCGCGAAGAAAAGGCCGATGAGCACCGCTGCGGTGAGCATGGCGAACAGCCGGTTCTGGCTGATACCGACGCCGCCGATCGAGGCGTTCTCGCCGCCCCAGGGGTGGGCGACGTTGAGGATGTCCGGACCGATCCGGCGGATGATCTCGGTGACGATAATGATGTCGACGCCGATGGTGAGGATCGCCAGGCTGATCACGGCGGCCCCGCGCAGCCGGTTGATGAGCAGCCGCTCGATGAGCAGGCCGATCCCCGCGGTGCCCAGGATGCCGAGGAGGGCGGCGGGGAAGAAGCCGATGGTGTCGCTGAGCCGGGCGATGACGTAGGCCGCGAACAGCAGCAGCGAGCCGTGCATGAAGCTCACCACCTCGCTCGCCTTGAAGATGATGACGAAGCCGAGGGCGATGAGGGCGTAGATCGTGCCCAGCGACAGGCCGTTGAGCAGCAGGGAGAGGAACTGCGTCACGACCGGGTCTCCTTTGCGCGCGCGGACTCTGCCGACTTCTGCAGGCTGGGTGTCGGACCGGCCGGGCTCGCCGACGGGAGCTCCTCGTCGCCCGAGCCCAGGTAGGCGCGGATGACCTCGGGGTCGGACTGGACCTCCGCCGGCGTGCCGTCGGCGATGAGTCGGCCGAAGTCGAGCACGGTGACCCGGTCGGCGATGCCCATGACCATGCCCATGTCGTGCTCGACCAGGATGATCGAGATCCCGAGGGCCTGCCGCACCTCGAGCACCGCCGCCGCCATGCGGCGGGTCTCCTCGTTGTTCATGCCGGCGACGGGCTCGTCGAGCAGCAGCACGGTGGGCTCGATGCACAGCGCGCGGGCCATCTCGACCCGCTTCTGGTCGCCGTAGGACAGCACGCCGACGGGAATGTCGAGCTTGTCGCCGAGATCCATGAACTCGGCGATCTCCCGGATCCGGCGCCCGTGGCGCTCGCCCTCCCGGACGGCGCTCGGGAGCCGCAGGCCCGACGCCACGAAGCCCGCCTTGGTGAGGTGGTGGCGACCGAGCATGAGGTTCTCGGCAACCGTCTCGCCCTTGGACAGCGCGATGTTCTGGAACGTGCGCGCGATGCCCAGGTCGGCGATCTTGTACGGGCGCATCGAGGTGAGCGTCGCGTCGCCGTACCGGACCTCGCCCTGGCTCGCCTGATAGACCCCGGACAGGACGTTGAACATCGTCGACTTGCCGGCGCCGTTGGGCCCGATGACCGCGTGGATGGTGCCGGGGCGCACCGTGAACGACACGTCGGACAGCGCCTTCAGCGCCCCGAACTGCACGGTGACGTTGCGGGCCTCGAGCGGCAGCACGTCCTCGCGCGCCGGGCTCGTCGTGATCGCGACGCTCATCCGGACCACCTCGTCAGCGTCTTCGTCGTCGTGGCGGCCTCCCGGTGGATGGCCGCGTCGTCCTCGGCGCCGGCGCCGTGGCCCAGGTACAGCTCCTGGACGGCGTCGGTCTCGGCCAGCTCCTTCGCCGGCCCGGACAGCGACACCTCGCCCACGTCGAGCACGAACGCGAGGTCGGCGACGCCGAGCGCCATCGTCGCGTTCTGCTCGACGAGCAGCACCGAGGTGCCCTGGCGGTTGATCTCCTTCACGATCTCGCCGATCTGCCCGATGATGCGCGGCGCCAGCCCGAGCGACGGCTCGTCGAGCAGCAGCAGCTTCGGGCCGGCCATCAGCGCCCGGCCGATGGCGAGCATCTGCTGCTCGCCGCCGGACAGCAGGCCGGCCCGGCCGTTCCTGCGGTCGGCGAGGACCGGGAACAGGTCGTAGGTCCGCTGCTCCGCCGCCTTCTTGGCGGCCTTGTCGCGGCTGCCCATCCCGCCGGCGCGCAGGTTCTCCTCCACCGTCAGCCGGCTGAAGATGCGCCGCCCCTCCGGCACCTGCACGAGCCCCAGCGCCACGCACTGGGCGGGGTCCTTGCCCGTGAGGTCGGTGCCGTCGAAGACGATCGACCCCGTCTCCACCCGGCCCTTGTGCAGCGGCAGCGTGCTCGACGTGGCGCGCAGGAGCGTGGTCTTGCCCGCGCCGTTGCTGCCCAGGACGGCGACCACCTTGCCGTCGGGCACCTGCAGCGACACCCCGCGCAGCGCCTGCACCGCGCCGCCGTAGGTGACGTGCAGGTCAGAGACCTCCAGCACGCGTCCTCCTGTTGTCGTCCGACCAGGGACTCAACCATGCACCTGTGACCAGGGTCACCGGAAGGGCTCACACGAGACACAGTCGTTGCACAGCGAGTCTGCACACCGGCGCGTCACGCCGGCGCCCCGCCTGCTCCCGCCGCCCGGGCCAGCCGGCGTCCCGCCTCCCGGCCGAGACCGGCGAGCAGGGGCGCGGTGACCAGCCCCCGCCCGAGCCCGAGCTCCACGAGGGCGTCGAACGCGCGCTGCGACCGG
>JALYMN010000504.1 GCA_030773675.1 Actinomycetota bacterium | reverse complement strand
CTGCCCACGCCGGAGGTGCTGCGCCGGCTCCACCTCGCCGTGCTCCGCTCGCAGACGGCCGGACTGCAGGACGACGCCACGACCGTGCTCGTCGAGTGGCTGACCGGCAGGGGCGCACAGCTCGCCCCGTAGCCGTTGCGTCGCACGAACGGGGGGTCCCGGCCCGCGACCTCGTGCCGATCTGCCAGCGACGTGCCGAGGAGGACGACGTGCTGCACTCCCTGCGATCCCGGCTGGCCCTGGTCATCGCACTCATCACCGTGGCGGCGAGCTGCGTGGTCGCGATGTCCTGGTCGCTGGCGACCGGGCTCATCGACCGCTTCGACGCAGCCGCCGTGGAGGTGGTGGCCGAGACCGACTTCAACCTGCAGCTAGCGGGCTCGCTCATCCGCGCCGAGGAGGCGACCGAGCGCTACGCCGCGGGGGACAGAGGCGCCCTGCGGGAGGTCGTCGCCGTCGCCGACGGGTTGCTGGCAGCGCTCGACGCGGGCGCGGAGGGCGTCGAGTTCGAGCCGGGCCCGGAAGCGGATCTCCGCAGCTCTGCGGCCGCCAGGATGACTCTCGCGCGCCGACTGGCTCAGCACGCACCGCCCGCGGGGACGCCGGCGGCCGGTGCCGTCCGGAGCCGGCTGGACGACCTCCTCCGCCACACCGAGCAGGACTTCAGCGGGCTCACCCGGGCCAACACCGCCGAGGTCGCAGAGCAGCTGGAGGGCGCCGACGCCGCACGCGTCCGGCTGGCGGCGCAGATCGGCGCCGCGGTCGCCCTGCTGATCGGGCTGTTCCTCGCGCTCGCGGCGACCGTGCAGCGCAACGTGCTGCGGCCACTGCGCTCCTTCCGGCTCCGGGTGGAGCGGCTCAGGCGCGGTGAGTTCGAGGCGGAGGGGCTGCTGCGTGGCCCGACCGAGATCGTCATGCTCGTGCAGTCCTTCGACAGCATGGCCGGGGAGCTGTCGGAGGCGCAGGCGCGCCTCCGGTTCCAGGCGCTGCACGACGAGCTGACCGGGCTCGGCAACCGCCACCGCCTGGTCGAGCAGCTGGCCCTCCTGCAGGCCGACGGGCGCGAGGCGACGGTCGTGTTCATTGACCTGGACGACTTCAAGACCGTCAACGACAGCCTCGGGCACGGTGCCGGCGACGCCCTGCTCGCCGACCTGGCGGAGCGCCTGCGGCGCACGGTCCGGGCGGACGACGTGCCCGTTCGCCTCGGGGGGGACGAGTTCGCCGTCCTGCTGGTCGACACGACGCCGGAGGACGCCGACGCGCTGTCGCAGCGGCTGCTGGAAGTGCTGAAGGCACCGGTACAGATCGCCGGCTTCGAGGTCGCCTCCACCGCGAGCATCGGCGTGGCCAGCTCGGCGAGCGCCGGCTACGAGGCGCTGATGCGCAACGCCGACATGGCGATGTACGCCGCCAAGACCGCGGGCAAGGGCCGCGTGGCGACCTTCCACGACGGCCTGCACACCGACGCGCTGGCCCGGCTCGGCCTGGCGGCCGAGCTGCGCCGGGCCTACGAGCAGGGCGAGTTCCGCCTGCATTACCAGCCGATCGTGCGCAGCGGGCCGGAGGGGACCGGGGTCTCCCACGTGGAGGCTCTGCTCCGCTGGGAGCACCCCGAGCGGGGTCTGCTCGCGCCGGGGGCCTTCCTGCCGGTGCTCGAGGAGCTGCCGCTCATGACGCAGGTGGGGGGCTGGGTCCTGCAGCAAGCCCTGCGCGACCTCGCCGTCCTGCGGGCTGACCAGCCCGAGCTCGGCGTCGCCGTGAACATCACGGCACCCCAGCTGCGCTCGTCCGGCTTCGCCGAGGAGGTGGCGGCCGCCCTGTCCGCAGCCGCGCTGCCGCCGTCCGCCCTCGTGCTCGAGCTGACCGAGCGCGACGCCATGGACGACGAGGCCCAGGCCCGCCAGCTCCAGGCGCTGCGCGCGCTCGGGGTCTCGCTCGCCCTGGACGACTTCGGCACCGGCTACTCCTCGCTGGCCGCGCTGCGCTGGCTGCCCGTCGACGTCCTCAAGATCGACCGCTCGTTCGTCGGCCGCATGGAGAACGGGGAGCAGGACCGCACCGTCGTCCAGGCGACGATCGCCATGGCCCACGCCCTGGGGCTCGTCATCGTCGCCGAGGGCGTGGAGTCCGAGGCCCAGGACCGCTACCTCGACGCGCTCGGGTGCGACCTGCAGCAGGGCTACCTGCACGCGCGGCCGATGCCGGCCGACGAGGTGCTGCGCTGGGTGCGCAAGTGCGTCAGGTCGCCCCTGCTGGTGGCGTGAGGGGACCTGCCGTCGCGCGGCTGCCGCGACTCCTTGTGTGAGCCTCGTCACCCCTGGTAGCATGACGGTGGCGGAGCAGCCGACGCAGACGGAGGAGCCGCCGCGCAGGCCCCGCCCTGCCCGCCCGGACGCCCGGGCGGAGGCGATCGCCGAGCTCAGCCTCGCGCTCGCCGAGCTCACCGCCGACCCCGTCCGGCTCGAGCAGGAGGTCGTGCGCCGGGTCGGGGAGCGCGTCGGCGACGCGACGGCGCTGTGGCGCAAGGACGACGAGGGGCAGATCCAGCTCGTCGCCTTCTCCCACCGCGACCCCGAGGTGCGCGAGGCGATGCAGCGGCTCAGCGCCGCCGCGACGCACAGCAACGAGGTCGGCGTGCTCCCCACGCCTACGCGTTGTCGGAGCCGGTCGTGCTCGGCGCCGCGGCGCTGCGCGACTGGCTCCCGCTCATGCAGCCGGCCTACCGCGAGTACGCGGCCCGGTACGGCATGTCCAGCCTGGTGATCGTGCCGCTGCGGGTCACCGGCCGCACGGTCGCCCTGCTCGGCGTCAGCCGCGACAGCCCGCCGGAGCACGACGAGGACGACCGGCGCCTGGTGGCGCAGGTCGCGGCCGTGGTGGCGGTGGCGCTCGACAACGAGCGGCTGCACACCCAGCTGCGGGGGCAGCTCGCCGAGCGCGACCGCGCGCACCTGGCGGCGCACCGCGCCGCGCTGCACGACCCGCTCACCGGCCTGGCCAACCGGCGGCTGCTGCTGCACCACCTCACCGGCCTGGCGGCACGCGGTGACCAGGCGGTCGGCCTGCTCGTGCTCGACGTCGACGGCTTCAAGCACGTCAACGACTCCTTCGGCCACGACCGCGGCGACGCCGTCCTCCGCGAGGTCGCCACCCGGCTGCAGGAGGTGGTCGCCGAGCACGCCACGTCGCGGCGCGTGACCCTGGCCCGGCTGGGCGGCGATGAGTTCGCCGTCGTCGTGCCGCAGAACGACCGGACCGCGCACCCCACGACGCTCGCCGAAGGGCTCGTCGCCGCGCTCGGGGCGCCGCTCACCTCGCTGCCCGACGGCGTGACGGTCTAGGGCAGCGTGGGCGTGGCGCAGGGGCTGGCGCGCGACGCGTCGTCGCTGCTGCGCCATGCCGACATCGCCATGTACCGGGCCAAGCGGCAGGGCCTCGGCTGGGCGGTGTGGGACGCCGGGCTGGACGCTGCGGCGGAGGTCGTGCTGCACGAGCTCACCGAGCTCCGGCACGCGCTTGGGCAGTCCGAGCTGCGGGTGGACTACCAGCCGCTGGTGGCCTGCTCGCCCTCCGCGCGACGACCCGGCCGAACGCACCTGGTGCAGGCGCTGGTCCGCTGGCAGCACCCCCGGCGGGGCCTGCTCGCCCCCGCGCAGTTCCTCCCGCTGGTCGCGCGCGCCGGCCTCATGCGCACCTCACCGTGGTCGTGCTGCACACGGCGCTGCACGACGTCCTCGCCTGGCAGGACGCCGGGCACCGCGTGCAGGTCGCCGTGAACGTCGACGCCGGGGTGCTCGCCTCCGCGGACTTCGTCCCGACCGTGCTCCGCCTGCTCGACCGGCACAGCCTGCCGCCCGCGACCCTGTGCCTCGAGCTGACCGAGAGCGAGCTGCTCGCCCCGAGCGGCCCGGGCCTGCTCGAGCGGTTGCGCGACGAGGGGCTGGCCGTGGCGCTGGACGACTTCGGCACCGGCTACTCCTCGCTCGCCTACCTCGCCGACCTGCGGCTGGACCGGCTCAAGCTCGACCAGGCGTTCGTCCGGCGGATGGGTGCCGACGAGCGGGCCGCACGGCTGCTGCGGCACGTGGTGGCGCTCGTGCACGACCTGGGCTGCGCCGTCGTCGCCGAGGGCGTCGAGACCCCCGAGGAGGACGCCGTGCTGCGGGCGCTCGGTGTCGACTGGCAGCAGGGCTACCTGCACGGGCGCCCCGCGCCGGCGCAGGCCCTGACGGAGCGCCTCTCCTCCTGACCGCCGCGAGGCTCGGCCGGGCCGCGTGACCCTTGTTGCGGCTGGGACAGTAGGGGCAGGCTTGTCTCCGCCCTCCCGCCGGGGGAGGGTGTCGGGGTCCGGGCGTCGGCGTTCGAGGATGGGGCTCACATGACACGGATCCGCCAGCTCACCGTGGCGCTGGGCCTGGCCCTCACGCTCACGGCCTGTTCGGGCGGCGAGGCGGTCGACGTCCCGGGCGAGGCCGAGTCGGGCGCCGCGGGCGCC
>JALYMN010000503.1 GCA_030773675.1 Actinomycetota bacterium | reverse complement strand
GCAGCGCCGGACACGCCAGGCTCTGTCTGACGAGCGCGGCGGACACAGGGTGCGCCGGGCGGCGCGCAGGGACAGGGGCCGCTGTCCGAGCGCCATGGAGTCAGGACGTGGCAGGTCGTCGGCTGCGGGCCCGGACTCGGTCGAGGGCGTCCAGCGCGGTGTCATCGGCATCGGGCAGCGTGTGGAGGTACCGCTCGATCGTGGCGATGCTGGCGTGCCCGAGACGCTCCTTGACGACTTGGAGGTCGGCGCCGCCGGCAAGCAGCCAACTGGCGTGCGCGTGTCGCAGATCGTGGATACGCACGGGCGACTCAAGGCCGGCGGCGCGGACGGCCGGCTGCCACACCTTGCGGTTGAACCAGTCGCGGGGCAGGTGCCCGTCGGTCTGCATCTGCCTCGGCTCGCGGGGCTCGTCCTTGCCATCGGCCCGTCGAGCGGCGCGGTAGTCCGCGAAGGCGCGGCGGCATAGCGTGCAGCGGCACCGGCCGGCGGTGTAGGCGGACAGCGTGCCGTGCACGTACTGGCGTCCGCGGGCGTTGGGCTCGGTCAGGCCGGGGTCCGCGACGTCGTCAGCGTCGGTGACCAGGCGCAGTGCCGGACGTTCCGGTTCCGGTCGCGTGCCGGGCGCCGTGAACAGCAGATCGTCGCGGCGCAGGCCGAAGGCCTGCTGGTGGGCGACGAGCGCGCTGGTGAGCGCGGCGCTGAGGCGCATGCGCCGGGCGTGCCGGCTCTTGGGATAGGGCTTGACGTGGAAGCGCAGCCCCTGGGGATGGAACTTGGGGTCGACCTGCACCACGGCGCGCGTGACGGTGAGGATCCGGCTGGCCGCGTCGAGGTCCAGGCCGCGCAGCTCGGTGAGCTCGCCCCAGCGCAGGCCGGAGTTGATCGCCGTCTCCACCAGGAGCCGCGACTGGTCGTCGGGCAGGGCGGCGTAGATGGCCTCAAACTGCTCGGGCGTGATGATGCGGTAGCCCTTGACCGGGACGGTGGGTGTCTTGACCCCGCGGCACGGGTGCAGCAGCGTCACCTGGTCGTTGAGGGCGGTCGTGAAGATCGCGGACAGGACGATCTTGTTGTGTCGGATCGTCGCCGGTGTGGTCCCGGCGGCGACGCGTTCGGTCACCCACTCGCGGACGTGACTGGGGAGAATGTCGACCATCCGCATCGGTCCGAAGGTCGGCTTGAGGTGCTTGTCGATGGAGTACCGGTAGCTCTCGCGGGTGCTGGGCTCGAGGACGTGGTGGGGGAACCAGACTTCGTCGACGTAGCGGGTGAAGGAGAGCTTGCCGGTGTCGGCTCCTCCGAGCCTGCCCTGCGCCAGCAGCAGCTCCGCCTGCTGCCAGGCCCGGTCGGCGTCCTTGCGATTCGTGAAGGTGCCGGCGGTGCACAGCCGGCCCCGCGCGTCCCGGTAGCTGGCCTGGTAGCGGGGCTTGCCGTCCGTGCCGGTCCGGCGGCGACTCCACCCCATGGTCTGCGCCCTTCGTTCGGCAGCGGCATGTCAGCAGAATGTCAGCAGGCTGCACCTCCATGGCCCGTCCTGCACAGCCCTGACAGCCCTAGACAGCCCGTCTGACCTGCGTGTTCGCCAAGACTACCGCTGATGTGCTGGGGCCCAAACAGCGGCTCATAACCTGGAGGTCGCAGGTTCAAATCCTGCTCCCGTTACACCGTCCGAGGGCCGGACCCTCATCGAGGGTCCGGCCCTCGTGCTTCGTCAGCCACCGTGCGACGTGTCGTCCGGACGGCAAGCATCCGCCGGCGACAGCCCCGGGTGCCGACGGCACAGCCGACGGTTGCGGCCTGACAGACGTGCGACGCGACAGCCCATCGTGGTTTGCTTCGAGCGGTGCGATGACGTGAGCATTGACGTGAGCGAGGTGGCGGCCCGTCCGCCGTGGCTAGGGCCTCGAAGACGTTGACGAGCCGGGCGGCGCAGCCCCGCCCACAAGGCGCTCGCCGGCCGCAGCACGCTCCGCCGAGGGCGTCGACTCGACGGAAGGGTTCTGGATGCCAGGCGACGTCAGTGGGATGAGGCGGGCGCTGGCCCGGGCCCGCGACGGCAAGGCCCTGGACCTCGACGAGGTGACCGTCCTGCTCGGCGCACGCGGGGAGGCGCTGGAGGCGCTGCTCGACGTCGCCGGCCGGGTCCGCGACGCCGGCCTCGTGGACGCGGGACGCCCGGGGGTCGTGACGTACTCCCGCAAGGTGTTCGTCCCGCTCACCCGGCTGTGCCGGGACCGCTGCCACTACTGCACCTTCGCGACGGTGCCGGGTCGGCTGCCCGCGCCGTACCTGTCGATCGACGAGGTCCTCGACATCGCACGAAAGGGCGCGGCGCTGGGCTGCAAGGAGGCGCTCTTCACTCTCGGCGACCGGCCCGAGGACCGGTGGGACGCCGCCCGCGCGTGGCTGGACGAGGCCGGCTACGACAGCACGCTGGCGTACGTCCGCGCGTGTGCCGTCGCGGTGCTGGAGGAGACCGGCCTGCTGCCGCACCTCAACCCGGGCGTCATGACCTGGGCCGAGCTGCAGCGGCTCAAGCCGGTCGCGCCGTCGATGGGGATGATGCTCGAGACGATGGCCCGCGTGGAGGCGCACAACGGCTCGCCGGACAAGGACCCGGCGGTGCGCCTGCGCGTGCTGGAGGACGCCGGACGGCACGCGATCCCCTTCACCACCGGCCTGCTCGTCGGGATCGGCGAGTCGCTGCGCGACCGGGCGGAGACGGTGTTCGCGATCCGCGCGGCTCACCGCCGGCACGGCCACGTGCAGGAGGTGATCGTCCAGAACTTCCGCGCCAAGGACGACACCGCAATGCGGTCGTCGCCCGACGCGTCGCTCGACGAGTACCTCGCGGCGATCGCCGTCACCCGGGTCGTGATGGGGCCGCGGATGCGCGTGCAGGCGCCGCCGAACCTCGTCGACCTCGCCGAGACCGCGCTGCTCTTGCGCGCGGGCGTCGACGACTGGGGCGGCGTCTCGCCGCTGACCCCGGACCACGTCAACCCGGAGCGGCCGTGGCCGCCGGTCCGGGCGCTTGCCGCGATGACGGCCGCGTCCGGGTTCGTCCTGCGCGAGCGGCTCACCGCGCACCCGCCGTACCTGTCCGAGCCGTGGCTCGACCCGCGGCTGCGCCCGCACGTCGACGCCCTCGCCGGACCGGACGGCCTGGCGAACGACGTGCTGTCCAAGGGCCTGCCGTGGCAGGAGCCGGACGCGGCGCTGACGACGACCGGCCGCGCCGACCTGCACGAGCAGATCGACCGCACCGGCCGCGCGCAGGACCGACGCGGTGACTTCGCCGACGTCTACGGAGACTGGGCTTCCGTGGGCGAGCACGCCGCCCGTACCGCCGCCCCGCAGCGGACCGACGCCGACGTCGCCGCCGCGTTGCGCATCGCCGCCGAGCGCCCCGGTGACCTCAGCCAGGTCCAGGCACTCGCGCTGCTGACGGCCGACGGGCCGGACCTCGACGCGGTGTGCCGGCTCGCCGACGACGTTCGGCGTGACACCGTCGGCGACGACGTGACGTACGTCGTGAATCGGAACATCAACTTCACCAACGTCTGCTACACCGGCTGCCGCTTCTGTGCATTCGCGCAGCGGCGCACCGACGCCGACGCGTACTCGCTCTCGCTGGAGGAGGTCGGCCAGCGGGCGGCGGAGGCGTGGAACGTCGGTGCGACCGAGGTGTGCATGCAGGGCGGCATCGACCCGCACCTGCCCGGCACCGCCTACCTGGAGCTCGCCCGGGCGGTGAAGCAGGCTGCGCCCGACATCCACCTGCACGCCTTCAGCCCGATGGAGGTCGTCAACGGCGCCGCACGCGCCGGCCTGTCGATCGAGGAGTTCCTGCGTGCCCTTCAGGAGACCGGCGTCGACAGCCTTCCCGGTACGGCCGCCGAGATCCTGGACGACGACGTCCGCTGGGTGCTCACCAAGGGCAAGCTGCCGACCGCGCAGTGGGTCGAGGTCGTCACGACCGCGCACCGGATCGGGCTGCCGACGACGAGCACGATGATGTACGGCCACGTCGACACCCCGGCGCACTGGGCAGCGCACCTGCTGCTGCTGCGTGACCTGCAGGACCGCTCCGGCGGCTTCACCGAGTTCGTGCCGCTGCCGTTCGTGCACACCAGCGCTCCGCTCTACCTCGCCGGGCTCGCGCGACCGGGACCGACCGCCCGCGACAACCGCGCCGTGCACGCGGTCGCCCGCCTCGTGCTGCACGGCCGGATCGACCACGTGCAGTGCTCGTGGGTGAAGCTCGGTCCCGAGCAGTGCCAGGCGGTGCTGGTCGGCGGCGTCGACGACCTCGGCGGCACGCTGATGGAGGAGACCATCAGCCGCATGGCCGGGTCCCAGTACGGCAGTCGTCGCTCCGTCGAGGAGCTCGAGCGGATGGTCGTCGCAGTTGGCCGCACGCCGAGGCAGCGCACCACCACCTACCAGGAGGTGCCGCCCGAGCGGTGGGAGGCGGCACGTCGAGCGACGCCGCCGACGGCCCTGCCGTTGCTCCCGTGAGAGCCGTGGGTCTCCGGGTGGAGGGCGACGGGAAGGGCGCACCCTCAGGCACCAGGTGACGGCCGTCGTGCCCGTCAAGCCGCTCGCGCTCGCCAAGTCGCGACTGGCGTTGCGGCCCGAGCAGCGCCGGAGCCTGGCGCTGGCCTTTGCCCTGGACGGTCTCGGCCCTGTCCGGCAGTCCTCTGGTGGCGGGCGTGCTCGTGGTGACCGCGGACCCCGACGTCGAGCGCTGCATGAGGAGGCGGCCGGTGCGGCTGGTGCGCGCAGTACGGCCCGGGGGTCCGCGGCGAAGCACCGGGCTCTGGGGCTGCGGAGCCTGGACGACGCCCCGGTCCGCGCCCGGCACGACGTCGACACGCTCAAGGACCTGCAGATGGCCGCGACCCTCGGCCTCGGGCCGGAGACCGCCGCCGTGATGGCGGCGATGGAGCATCAGCGACACGCCGTACCGGGCCCCGGCGCCCGGGAGCTTCAGGACCTCGGGAGGTCCATCGACGACCTCGACATGTGCAGCATGATCTGGTACACGATCACCGACGAGAAGACCGACCAGACCGACAACGGCAAGCCGGGTCCACCGAAGCGAGTCAACTCGACATCGCCGTCGACCTCGACGTGGGACTGCCGCCGACGAAGCAGAGTGCAGGTGGGCTGGCGCCCGCGCCCTGCTAGCTCACCCGAGGACCGTCAGCGCGATGCGTTCCGCTGGCAGCTGGAGCCGGCCGCTGTGGGCTGTCCCAGTGGGCAGTGGCCGTTGCGGGGTGGAGCTGGCCGACGAGTCCTGCGGCATGCAGGGTGAGGAGGGTGTCGACGATCTGCGGGTAGTTGGGCGCCCTCGTCGGGGTGGGTGCGCACCAGCCCCCACTGCGCGGGTGTGAGCGGGTCCGGGCTGGTGCGCAGCCCTTCTATAAGGGCGATCTTGCCGATGTCGTGGAGTCGGGCGGCGAGGACCAGCCGCTGCCGGCGGTGAGAGTCGAGGCCGAGGACGTCGGCGAGCACCCCGGCTCAGCGGGCCATCGCGGCGCTGTGCTCGGTGGTGCCGAGCCGGGCGTCGACGAGGTCGGCGATGCGCAGCAGCGCGGCGACCCCGGCGGGCAGCTCCTGGCTGTCCGGCTGATCGGGACCCCCGGCGGCGCCGGTGTCGCTGCCGGCCAGGTGGGTCCGGTGCCGGCCGTCGTCCTTGGCCGCGTACAGGGCGCGGTCCGCGAGCCGGATCAAGGTGTCCACGTCGGCGGCGTGGTCGGGCAGGCAAGCACCACCGAACGATCCGGTGACGGTGATCCGGGTACCGACATGCAGCCGGACCGGGACCTCGGCCACGGCCCGTCGGCACCGCTCAGCGATCTCCAGCACAGTCTCCGGATCCGCGTCGGGCAGGACGATCACGAACTCCTCCCCGCCGTAGCGGGCGAGCACGTCGCTGTCGCGCACCGCCGGCGCAACCGGGCCGCTGCCTCGGCCAGCACCGCATCGCCGCTCTGATGCCCGTGGGTGTCGTTGACCGCCTTGAAGTGGTCCAGATCGGCGACGAGCAGCCCGACCTGGCCACCGTCCCGGCCGGCGCGGTCCACCTCGAGGCGCTGCACCTCCTCGACGAACCGCCGGTTGTACAGACCGGTGAGCTCGTCGCTGACGGCGAGCCGTTCCTGCTCGCGCAGCGCCGCATCGAACTGGCGGGCCACCCGCTGGGTGTCCGCGACCGAGAGCACGGAGCGCCTGCCAGCCCCGCCACGACGACCGCAGCGAGCAGCAGCATCCCCGCACCCACGCCCGGGCCGACCGCCTCGGCGGCGAGCAGAGCCAGCCCGGCAGCACCGCGACCAGCACCGGGACCAGGGCAGGTCCCGGCCGAACCGTGCGACCTGCCCCTCGCCCTCGGCGTGGTGCAGCGCCACGCCGGCGGCCAGGCACAGCAGCACCGCCTCGACCTGCCAGCCCAGGTTCACCCAGTCTCCGGTGACGTACTCGTGCAGCACCGTCAGCCAGGTGTAGCCGGCGTCGGTGACCGCGCTGACCGCGAACGCCGCCCCGATCAGCCGCACCGACGGCGGAACGTGCCGGTGCCCGGCGAACCCCACCGACAGCAGCGTGACCAGGATGATCACCCCGAGCAGCGGATAGGCGATCCCGGTCGCGGTCGCCCAGCTCATCCCGAACGCCATCTGCGGGGCGATCAGCAGTTGCCAGCCCACCGCGCCGAGCGCCAACGCGACCAGCCCGGCGTCCAGCACCGCCCGGACGCGGCGCTGCCCGCTGGCCGCGCCGAACGCCACCAGCAGGGCAGGCGGCACCAGCGCGTACGAGCCCAGGTACAGGCCGTCGGCCACCGAGGGGAACGGCGGATCGGTCCGCAGAACGAACACGTACCCGGCCTAGACCAGTTCCCCAGCCAGCCACAGCAGGTTCGACACAGCCAGCAGCAGCCAGAACCGCCGCAGCCGGCCCGTCTGGCGCCGCCCGACCAGCACGCTGAGCCCGGCCGCCGCGGCCACCGGCAGCACGTAGACCACGCTGCCCAGTACCTGCCGGGCCGGCGTGACGTCCGCGTCAGGAACGTCGCTGCGGCATACAGCACCAGCCAGGCCAGACCTCCCAGCGCCGCCGCGCGCAGGCCCCGGTCCTGAAGAACCGCCCGCCCGATCCCGGCCAACCGCCGGACTCTCGCTCCGTCGAGGTCTCGCTACCCGCTGGACCCACCCGCTCCGCACTGTTCACCACCGGGTCCCGGCAGCGCCTCACCCCTTCCGCGCACCCCAACGGGGCAGGTGCCACCAGGCCCCAGGCGGCTCACCGAGTGTCGTCCCCGCCTCGACCACCGACCGACCAACGCCACGGCCGCCGCCTGCAGGGCGCTCCTTTCCGCTGCAGTGGGCCCTTGGGCCCCTCGCCGGGCTCCACAACCCGCTCCGACGCTGGGCACCCCGACCGGCGATGCCGTCGCCGGCGGGGGTTGTCGGTCAGGCGGCGGGGCCTGAGCGCCGACAGCGCAATGCGCCTCAGCTGGTGCAGTCCACCCCGAGTCGGTGAGCATCGTGGCGGCGAGCCGGTCGCCGTCGCGCAGCAGCCCGAGCAGGATGTGCTGGCGCCGATGTGGTCGTGGCGCAACGCCAGCGCCTCGCGCAGGGTCGAGCCGCCGCCCGAGCCGCGACGTCCTGCTGGCACGATCGCGCGGAGCACCCGGCCCGATCGGACGCGCCGGGGGAGAGGGGTCAGTCGTGACGACGGGGCGCGCCCTGCTGGCCGCCGGAGCTCGCCGTGTCGGAGCCCGACGTGTCGCCGCGCCGACGGTGGCGAGCCGGGTGCCGGACCGGGGATCGGCATGACCGCCCCGCCCCCGCACCTGCGCGACGGCAGCACCCCGGAGGAGCGCGCGCTGCTGTCGGCCCAGCTCAGCGTGGTCGTGCCGGTCGATGACGCCCCGGCGCTGCTCGACCCCCGCGGACGCCGGTTCCAGCGGCTGGAGTGGCTCGGTGACAGCGTCCTCGACGTCCTCGTCGCCCGGCACCGCGCCATCCACCCGGACGGCTCCACGCACGCCGACCTCACCAGCGACCGCTCCCTCGCGGCGCGGGTCGCCGACACGGGGTTGCCGGACCTGCTCGACTGGCAGCCCGGCCCGGAGCGCCTGGCCGACCTCGTGGAGGCCGCCGTCGCGGTCGGGCACCGCGCGGCCGGCTGGTTCGGCGCGCGGACGGTGGCCGTGCGCCTGGTGTCGCACGACCTCGCCCAGACGGCGCTGCCCCGCGCGCTGACGCCGCGCCAGGCGACGGAAGCCGGCGCGTCGGTGTTGGAGGTGGCCGCGTCGCTCCTGCTGTTCGCGCGCTACCCGGCCGCCGACGAGGGCGAGCTGTCGCGCCGGCGCGAGCCGCTGCTGTCGGCGCAGCGGCTGTCCCGGCACGCGGACGGTGACGGGTCGGTGGAGAGCGGCGCCGACCGGCTCCAGGCCGAGCTCGGGCGCGTGCTCGTCGTCCGCGGCGAGCAGGCCGCCGTCGAGGCCGCCCTGCCGTACGTGCGCGAGCGCTGAGCCCCCTGCGGGTCGGCTCCGCGACGAGCAGCACGCCCGACCGCGCTGCTGCTCCTCCCGCAGCGCCCCGGCCGGCGTCCGCGGGCGCTCAGACCTTCGCCGTGCGCACCTCCCCGGCTCGGTGCTGGGCGATCCCCGCCGCCAGCCCGGCGAGCAGGACGACGGCCAGCAGTGCCAGCAGCACGGCAGGTCGCAGGTCGACGAGGCAGACGACCAGCACGGCGGGCACGCCCAGGCCGGGCCAGAGCAGAGCGGCCCTGGTGCCGCCGGTGAGCAGCGCCTGCAGCGCCGCGGTGCTGCCCAGGTAGAGCGCGAGGCTTCCCCCGAGCAGGACCCGCGCGGCGGGCGCGACGTGGGCGTCCGGGGCGTGCACGACGACGTGCTCGAGCCCGACGGCGGTGGCGGCGAGACCCACGGCGACGGGGAGGTGCGCGTACAGGTAGACGTCGTGGACGCCGCGCCGGGTCTCGCGGTCCTCCTGCAGCAGCCGGCGCTTGGCGATGCCGCCGGAGAAGTCGAAGTAGAGCCACCACAGCAGCCCGGCGACGAGGAACGCCACCGCGGCGGTGAGCACGACCGCGGGCCGCCAGCCCGCCTCCTCCAGCCCGGTGACGATGCCGGTGACCGACTCGCCGAGCACCAGGATGATGAGCAGCGCGAAGCGCTCCGGCAGGTGCTCGGCGTGCAGCGGCACGCCGCCGCGGCTGCGCGCCGCCCGGGCGGGTCCGACCAGGTCGAGGACGACGCCCAGCCCCCACAGCACGAACCGGAGCGGCACGGGCACGACGACCGACGCCAGCCAGACCGCCGCCCCCAGCGCGTGGCCGGCGACGTACGGGCGGATGCTGGGGCGGGCCTCGGGCACGTGCTGCCAGGCCCGGGCGTACCCGAGCAGCAGGACGACCCGAACCAGCACGTAGCCGAGGGCGAACCAGCGTCCCTGCGCGCCGGTGACGTCGGACACGCTCGCGGCCATCGCCACGACGCCCGCCATGCCGGTGAGGGTGAGCGCGCGGAAGACCACGTCGTCGGTGTCGAACCGGTTGGCGTACAGCGCGGTGCTCGCCCACGACCACCAGCCGACGGACACCAGGGCGGCGAACGCGGCTGCGCCGGACCACGTCAGGTCGTCGGCGAGCAGGTCGGCGCAGCCGCCGACGAACAGCACGAGCGCGAGGTCGAAGAACAGCTCGAGCCGGGTCGCGCTGCGGTGCTCGTCCCGGTTGAGGTCCGGCGCGCGGACCAGCTGCTGCTGCTCCCGCTCCTGCGTGTCGAGCGAGCGCTTATCGGCCACAGGCTCCTCCGGGGGCGCGGGGGCTGCGTCGCGCGCTGCCCGGGGTGGTGACGACGACGGTGCCCGTGCCCGGCGCCGTGCAGCCGCCCTACCCCGGGAGAGTGGTCTCCCGCTCGTCCCGGCGCCGACCCATCCGGAGGGTCCCGCGGCACGAAAGGAGAGTGGCTGCGCGAGGAGCGCACCACCCGCGTCGGGCGGTCACGCCCCTTCCTCCAGGAGAACCACATGTCCCGCACGCCCGTGCAGCTGGCGGCGCTCGTCGTCGGCGCCACGTTCCTGCTCGTCGGGATCCTCGGCTTCGTGCCCGGGATCACGACCGGCGGGCTGACCTTCGCCGGACACACCTCGGACGCCGCGCTGCTCGGCATCTTCCAGGTCAGCGTCCTGCACAACCTGGTCCACCTGGCCTTCGGTGTCCTGGGCCTGGCGCTGTCGCGCACCGCGGCCGGCTCGCGCACCTTCCTCACCGTGGGCGGCGTGGTCTACCTCGTGCTCACGGCCTACGGCCTGGCGATCGACCACGACAGCGCCGTCAACTTCGTGCCGGTGAACGGCGCCGACAACGTGCTGCACCTCGTCCTGGGTGTCGGCATGCTCGGCCTCGGGCTGGCGCTCGGCAAGACCCGCACGGACAGCGCCGCGCTGCGCTGACCTGCGGCCTGCGCCGCCGCCGCGTCCGCCCCGGGTCCGTCGGACCCGGGG
>JALYMN010000502.1 GCA_030773675.1 Actinomycetota bacterium | reverse complement strand
TGCCGCCCTGGACGCAGCCCGACACGACGGTGCTCTGCGCCTCCTACAGCGGCAACACGGAGGAGACCCTCGCCTGCTACGAGGCGGCGGGCGCCCTCGGCGCGCGGCGGGTCGTGGCCACGAGCGGCGGCTCCCTCGCCGAGCTCGCGCGGCAGGACGGCGTGCCCGTCATCCCCGTCGCCGGCGGGCTGCAGCCCCGCGCCGCGGTCGCGTACATGACGGTCGCCGTGCTCGAGGTCGCCGCCCGGTGCGGCGCCGCCCCCCCGATCATCGCGGAGATCGACGTCGCCGCCGAGGGCCTCGAGGGCATGGTGGCCGAGTGGGGCCCCGACGGCGCCGAGGACGCGCTGCCCAAGGAGATCGCCCGCGGGCTGCTCGGCTGCGTGGCGGTCATCGCGGGCGCCGGGCTCACCGCCCCCGTCGCCTACCGCTGGAAGACCCAGCTCAACGAGAACGCGAAGCTCCCCGCGTTCGCCAGCGCGCTGCCCGAGCTCGACCACAACGAGGTCGAGGGCTGGGGGGGAGCCGAAGGGCTCGGCCCGCTCGCGGCGGTGTTCCTGGCCGACGACGACAGCCATCCCCGCGTCCTCGCCCGGGTCGACATCACGGAGCGCATCGTCCGCGACATGGCCCGCAGCTCGGTCGTGGTGCGCTCGCGCGGCCGGTCGGCCTTCGAGCGCGTGTTCTCGCTCGTGCTGCTCGGGGACCTCGTGTCGCTGTACGTCGGGGTCCTGCGCGGGATCGACCCTACGCCGGTGGCCACGATCGAGCGCCTGAAGGTCGAGCTGGACAGCTTCGGCCGGCGGTAGCGCGCCGGCCCGCAGGGGAACCCGCCCGCCTCCGTATGAAGGCCGGGGGGGGCACTGCCGCTCCTGGTATGACCTGGGCATGACTGCGCGTCCCCCGACGCCGGCGGTTCGCAGGGAGAGGAGCGTGAGCAGTGCGGTGGCCGCGCTGCTCTTGGCGGTGGCCGCGGCCGGCCCCCTCGCCGCACCTCGTTGTCGGTGTCCTTGATGTCGCGCCCTGCGCGAGGGCCAGGGCGAGGTTGGCCGCCAGGCTGTTGTTCACGCTGGCCTTGCCGCCCTTGGCGATCCCGCCGTTGGCCCCGGCGTCGCCGCCGTTGGCCCCGGCATCGCCGCCCTTCGACGTGGAGAGCAAGCCGTCCACCACCAGGCGTCCTAGGCCGAACCGCCTGACCCGGGATCCCGCCGGCCGGTCGCGCGTCGACCGGTCGGCGCGGCTCCCCGCCGCCCACGACCCCCGGCTCCTGCGAGCTCTTCGCACTTGCGAGGATGATGCAAAAAGGCAGCGTATGCAGGGAGTCTTATGTCCGGAGGCGGCAACGAGCTGCGATCATGACCTCCCCCCAAAGAAGGAGTGGTGCATGCGCAGATCAACGATCCTGGCCCCCGCCGCGGTGGCTGCGCTCGCCGCCGGGTCGCTCGCCGTGAACGGGGCGCTCGGGTCGAGCCATCGAGAGGCCCCCGGGACCCTCAAGGACCCGACGGCCGACAACACCGACGTCTACGCGTTCACTGCGCCCGACGCGCCGGGCAGCCTGACCGTCGTAGCGAACTGGATCCCGTTCGAGGAGCCGGCGGGCGGTCCGAACTTCGGCAAGCTCGACCCGAACGCGCGCTACTACGTCAAGGTCGACAACACCGGGGACGGCTACGAGGACGTCGCGTACCGCTTCCAGGTCAGCGAGCGCTTCCGCAACCCGAACTCGTTCCTGGCCTACGCGCCGACGATCGAGAGCGTCGACGATCCCGACATCAACTACGTGCAGACCTACGACGTCTACCGCGAGACGTATCGCAACCGGCGTCACACGGGGACGACGCGGATCGCCCACAACCAGCACGTCGTGCCCGACAACGTCGGCCCGAAGACGATCCCCGACTACGCGAAGGTCGCCGCCGGCGGCGTCCGGACGCTGCGGGGCGGCGGCAAAGTGTACGTCGGCCCGGTCGACGATCCGTTCTTCGCCGACCTGGGCGTGATCTTCGACGCCATCAACATCGACCGGCCCGGCCGCCCGAACATCGGGCTCGGCAACCAGGGCGGCGGCAAGGACGACGTCTCGGGCTACAACACCCACGCGTTCGTCCTGCAGGTGCCCGAGTCGGAGGTCACCCGCAATGCCCGCGCTGTGCGCAGCGCGCGCTCGTCGAACGCGGCCGTCGGCGTGTGGGCGACCACGGAGCGCCGCCGCGTCACCGTGCTCGGTGACCGGGGCTCGCGCTCGAGCACCCGCGAGGGTCGCGGTCAGTTCGTCCAGGTCAGCCGCCTCGGCAACCCCCTCGTCAACGAGGTGATCATCCCGCTCGGCCAGAAGGACAAGTTCAACCGGACCTCGCCGGCACACGACGCGCGGAACTTCGGGACCTTCGTCCTGAACCCCGAGCCGGCGCGCCTGCTGAACAGCCTGTTCAAGCTCGGCGTGAAGGAGAGCAACAGGACGGACATCGTGCAGGCGCTGCTCACGGGCGTCCCCGGGCTCACCCAGATCGGGCGCCGTCCGGCCGCCGCCGACACGCTGAAGATCAACCTCGGCGTGCCGCCGAGCGCCACGCCGAATCGCTTCGGCGTGCTGGCCGGCGACCTCGCCGGCTTCCCGAACGGGCGGCGGCTCTCCGATGACGTCGTCGACATCGAGCTGCGCGTCATCGCCGGCGCGCTCCTGACGCCCGAGCAGGGCGGCAAGCAGATCCCGCTGGGCGACGGGGTCGACCAGAACGACAAGTCGTTCAGGTCGAGCTTCCCCTACGCCGCGCTGCCGACCCCCGGGGTCCCCGGGGTGACGTCCAAGCGCGTCGAGCCCCAGCACGCGCCGGTGCCGCAGCCGCCGGCCTGACCCGAAACCGCCACGCCGGGCCCGCCTCCCCTGGCGGGCCCGGCCGCGCCGGCCCATGCTGCACTCCCCGACACCATGACCCTTCCCTCCCCGCACGGGCGCCTCGCCCTCGCCACCCTGCTGGCCTTCGGCCTGACGCTCGCGCTCCTCCTCCTCGTGAACGGCGACCCGCTGCCCGCGCCCGAGCCAGCCCGCGCCCCGCTCGAGGGACCGACCGGCCGGACGCCCGGCCCCACCGACGCGCAGATCGCCCGGCTCCAGGCGGAGCTCCGGGCGGACCCGGGAGCCAGCGGGGGCCAGCTCGCCACGGCCTACCTCCAGAAGGCGCGCGAGACCGGGGACGCGGCGTTCTACGCCCGCGCGGAGCGGCTCCTGCGCCAGGCCGCAGAGCGCGCTCCGCGTGACCCGGGCGTGCTGGTCGGGCAGGGGACCCTCGCGCTGGCGCGCCACGACTTCGCCGCTGCCCTGACCCTGGCCCGCCGGGCCCACCGGCTCGCCCCTGGGACGCTCGCGCCCTACCCGGTCCTCGTCGACGCGCTGGTCGAGCTCGGCCGCTACGGGGAGGCGCAGCGCGAGCTGCAGCGGATGGTGGACCTCAAGCCGAGCCTGCCCGCCTACGCTCGAATCTCCTACTTCCGCGAGCTCCACGGGGACCTCCCCGGCGCCGCGGACGCCATGGCGCTTGCGGTCTCCGCCGGCGGTGCCGCCCCGGAGGCCGTCGCCTTCGCGCGCAGCCAGCTCGGCGACCTCGAGCTCGCCCGCGGAAGGCTCGCGGCGGCGCACAGCGCGTTCGCGGGGGCGCTCGCCGCCGTCCCCGGCTACGTTCCCGCCCTCGCGGGTCAGGCGCGTCTCGCCGCCCGGCGAGGGGAGCTCGGGTCCGCCATCCGGGCCTGGCGGAGGATCGTCGCGCGCCTGCCCCTGCCCGAGCACGTCGTCGGCCTCGCCGAGGCCGAGCTCGCCGCGGGCCGTTTGGCCGCGGGCCGGCGCGACCTGGCCCTCGTGCGCGCCCAGAAGAGGCTGCTGGGCGGGGCGGGCGTCAACACCGACGTGGAGCTTGCCGTCTTCGAGGCCGACCACGGCAGCCCTCGCCGGGCGCTCGCCATGGCCAGGCGGGCCTGGGCCTCGGCGCCGAGCGTGCGCTCGGCCGACGCCCTGGGCTGGGCGCTCGTGCGCTCCGGTCGACCGCGGGAGGGCCTGGCCTGGGCGCGCCAGGCGCTGCGGCTCGGCTCGGTCGACGCGTCCTTCCTCGCCCATGCGGGGC
>JALYMN010000501.1 GCA_030773675.1 Actinomycetota bacterium | reverse complement strand
GCAGACGACCGCACGCGCGGCGGCATCTGAACCGACGACCACGGCCAGCGGCCCTCAGCCTGACGAACGGACGCGACCCTCGCCATCGGTTCCACGCCCGTTCGTACGTGCCTCCCCCAGACCCGTGCGGGCGCGCCGGGCTCACGACGGCCGAACGATCACTAGAGGCCGCGGGAACGCTGCGGCCGGGGGTTGCGGTGGGGAGCGCGGTATCGCGATGCCGAGGGCCGCCAGCGGTGTGTCGGTCATCAGCCCGCAAGCCGGCGGCGCTCCGGTGTTCCCCCTGACGCTGGCTGCAGGCGGACCTGCTGCCAGGCAGCTACTTCGACCCGGCCCCCTGTCTGTCGCTTGCCAGCGTGAAGGGACCAGGGTTCTGCCACGGCCTAGGGACCACCTCGGTCGGATCGTGATGGTCATGTCAGCTCCTCGTCTGGTCAATCAGGACACGCCGGTGGCGGCGGGTCGGGGTCGTTGCTGCCGGCGGTAGGACTGGCCCTCGATGACGAGCTCGTAGCTGGTGGCGACGAGCCGGTCGACGGCGGACTGTGCGAGCAGCGGGTCGCTCATCACGGCGAGCCACTCGGAGGGATCCCGGTTGCTCGTGATGACGGTCGAGGTCTTGCCGTGCCGTTCGACGACAAGCTCGTAGAAGTCAGCGGTCTCGATCTGGTCCATGGCCTGCAGTGCGAAGTCGTCGAGGATGAGCAGCTCGACGCGGGCGAGCTTGCGCATCTCGGCCTCGACGGTGTTGTCCAGGCGGGCGGCCTTGAGCCGGCGCAGGAGCTGGTCGGTGCGGGTGAACAGCACGCTGCGGCGGCGGCGGACGGCGATGTGCCCGAGGGCGGTGGCCAAGTGAGTCTTGCCGACCCCGACGGGGCCGAGGATGAGTGCGCCGCGGGCGTCGTCGAGCAGGCGTAGGGAGCACAGCTCGTGCCAGGTCTGCCGGTCAAAGTGCGCGCCGGCCTCGCTGCTGAAGGTCTCCAGCCGCATGCTCGGGTCAAGCTTGGCGGTGCGGGCCCGGAGTTCGGCGGAGGACCGGTCACGGCGTTCGACCTCGTCGGATAGCAGCAGGCTCAGGAAGTCGGCGTGCGGCAGCGACTCGGCCCGAGCGAGGGCGAGGCGTTCGGGCAGGGTGTCGAGCAGCCGGCCCAGCTTGACCCGCCGCAACAAGGCCTTGAGCTCAGCGTCCACGCCCGGTGCGGGTGCGGCCAGCGCTGTGGGGCGGTTCATCGGCCGGGCCGGGTGGTGAACACGGTGGTGAACTCCGCGGCGTCGCGGGCGAATCGGGCTGGTCCGCCGACGACCTTCACAGGCTCGGCCGGGCGCTGACGCTCGCGGGCCTGCTCCAGCATCCGACCGATCTTGGTGACGTCGACGACGTCGAGCTCGAGCGCTCGGGCGCAGGCCGCCTCGACCGCCTCGGGCCCGTAGGTGCGGACCAGGCCGAGCAGCCGGTAGACCGTCCGCATGCTCGTCCAGGGCAGCGGGACATCGAGCAGCCGGGCGGCGTAGACGCCGACGCTGGGACCGGCCGCGCTTGCCTTGGCGGTCAGCGACGCGACGTCGCGCAGGGCGTACTCGGCCCGCCCGACCGGATAGTCCTTGGGGTCGGTCGAGCGGCTCCCGGCCGCGACCCGCGGGTGGGTCTTGACCAGCTGCCCGCGGCTGAACACCTTGACCAGCCGGGAGTCCGCGCGCACGTCCACGCGCTGCCCGATCAACTCGCCGGGCACCGAGTAGAGGCCGCGGGCGACCTCGATGTGCAGGTCGCGGGCGACCTTCGGCGTCGCGAACAACGGCACGTCGTAGGGCGTCGAGGGCGCCGGCAGCAGCAGCGCGGCCTCAGCCGCGGCGAAGTGCTCAGCCGGGCGCTGCGCGGTCGTGCCATGCACCCGCAGCCCTGCTGTGGTCGTGCACCACTGCTCGACCCGGCGCTGCGCGTCGGCAAGGTCGAGGAAGCTCTCGCCCCGGAAGAAGTTCTCCCGCACGAACTGCACCGTGCGCTCCACCCGAGGCTTGTCCTTCGGCGACCGGATCCGCGCCGGGTCGGTGCCGAACCCGCGGGCCTGGGCGTAGTCCAACCAGCCGAGCGTGAACACCGGGTTGACCGGGTCGGCGTCCGCCACGATCGGGCTCATGTTGTCCGGCACGAGGACCTTGAACGTGCCGCCGAAGAACGTCCACGCCTGCTCGCACCCGGCGATCACATCGGCCAGCGTCTGACCGAAGCTCAGGTGCACGAACATGTGCCGAGAGAACACCGCCGTGAAGATCAACGCGTGCAGCGCCCGGCGCCGCCCGCGGTCCGGGTCGAGCATCAGACCGAGCCGGCCGAAGTCGACCTGGCACTCCACCCCGGGCTTGCCGTCCGCGACCCGCAACGTCGGCTGCCGCCGTCCGAACCCGCAGTGCTCGACGGCGAAGCGGTGCAACGTCCGGTAGGGCACCTGCACCCCGCGGCGGGTCAACTTGCCGTGGATGTTGGTCAGCTGCAGATCCGCCTTCACCCACGAGGTGATCTGCTCGGTCCACGGCGTCAGGTCCTCCCACGCCTTCCCGTGCCCCGAGGGCCGCGCCGGCCGGACCGCCGCGACGACCACGCCGATCAGCTCGTCGCTCAGCTGGCCCTCGCCGCCGTCGCGGCGCAGCCCGGCAGCCTCCGCAGCGGCGACGTAACGCCGGGCGGTCTTGCGGTCCACCCCCGCCCGCTCCGCCGCGGTCCGCAGCCCCGCGCCCGACAGCCACGCCCGCAGCACCTCGCGAACTTCGAACACACGCACCTCCCGGAACGCCACTCGATCCCTCCACGCTCGACGTGAAGTGATCGCTAGCGGCTGGCAACCAGGACCCCGACGCACGACACGCCGGCGGTCCCATGACTGGCAACCCGGTGGTCCCATGCGGTTGGCAAGAACCCGCTCAAGGCGGTCCCATGCTCGTGGCGAGCGACACAGCCTTCTCGCGACGGCGCGCGCCCAGGCACCCGGCCGACGAGCTCCTCGCCGGCCGTGGCCCGGGCCCGGGCGCGGTGGCCGTCGACGTCGCGCCTGCGTCGCGCCGCACGCGGCGTCGTCGCCTCAGCCGACCGGCAGGCGCGTCGACCGACCGGCAGGCGCGTCGACGTCGCACTCCCGAGGCGACAACCACGTCGGAGGCGGTAGGTAGGACCGCGCTCGCCCGGCACCCGTCGTACCGTCGTAGGACGTGCTCTACGGGTGCTTGTAGGACGTGGAGTACAGCCGGTCGAAGGCGGCCTCGTAAGCACTGACCGTGGGTCCGTGCTTGACCTGCATCAGGGTGTCGTCGGCGTAGCGGAGACTCGAACCCACCAGGTTGTGCGACCCCTGCCACACCTCGCGCGCGCCGGCCACGCCGTCGATGGTTCCCTCCATGACGAAGTACTTCCCGTGCATCTTGTTGTCGTAGGTATAGACCGTGTCCCGCAGCGTCTTGCGGAGCGTCACGCCGGCACCGACGAGCTGGTTGCGGGTCTTCCAGTCCATGTCGTCGCTGATGGCGATGACGGAGCATCCGGCCTTCTTGATGCGGACCACCTGCGAGGTGACGTGTACCCGCTCCGAGTTCCAGTACCGCTCCGCGAGCTTGAGCGAGCAGCCTGCTCCACCGGTCATGCGCCGCAGGGCCATCACCACCGGGTCCGTGGCGGCCTGGGTGGTCACGCTGGTCGACGGCTCCACGCCACGCGTGCCGGTCGACGTCAGTCTCGGTGAGAAGTACGAGACGGATGCCGATCCGGGGGCGCGGACGACCCCGTTGGTCGAGGTCATGTAGTTGGGGTTCGTCCGCTGGTTGAACATGTCGTTGAAGTAACGGACGTAGCCGTCGTACAGCGTGCTGTCGCCCGCGACGATCAGCATGTCGTTGACCTCGTAACCGTGGTTCGTCATGTTCGTCGACCCGGACGTCACGACACGCTTCTTCGTGCCGGTCGTCGAGAACGTGGTCACCTTGCTGTGCATGTAGCTGTTGACGGCTCCGCTCAGGCAGCCGTTGATGACGCCGGTCGAGACGACCTTCTTGCAGATCCTGTGCCTGCTGCCCAGCACCGATTTGATGCGGGTCAGCTGGGTTGTGGTTTTGGCGCCGTTCTGGACGACGTAGACATTGACGCCGCGCTTGTGCGCGTTGATCAGGGCGTCGGCGAACCTGACGTACGTGATGTTCCAGGCGGTGTGGCGGATGGTGGACCCGGACGGAGTCTCGTTCACCATCTTGACCATGCGCTCGTGGATCTTGTAGTCCGTCTTGGTGGCGTAGGCCGTCGGGTTGGAGAAGATCGCCTCATGGGTCACGCCCGCCGCGAGCGCGGCAGAGGCGGGGCGCGTGGGCACCACGGCCACGCTCACCGCCACCAGCGCCGCCATGAGGCAGGTGACGAGTCGCTTCGACATGGGTCTCTCCTGGGGTCCGGCGGGTGACCGCGACCCCAGCGACTCTCGTGCCTCGAGCTGCTGGGGCTGTACTCGCGGCTGGTGGATGAAAAGCCGGCATGCAGGATCGGCTCGTGGATCGCCACTGGGACGGCGCATCAGGTCCGCCTGCTCGACTGCAGCGACCTGTGCCGAGTCTGCATGTCTGACGGGAGGTGCGCAATACATTCTTTTGACTAGGGGTTCCGCAGCGTCAACAGGTGGACGCAGACCGGCTGGCAGCGGTACCTGCACCGACCACCAGGCAGGGTGCCGTCGGCGCCCGACCAGACACTCGCTGCCGTCGGGACCGCAGCCCGCCGCCACGGGACGCCGACGGCCCGCCCCGGGAGGGGCGGGCCGTGGACAGGTCGCGTGCTACTCCGGCTGCGCCGGGCGGCCGCTCTGCTCGAGCTCGGGGAGCGTCGACTCCGGCCGCGGAGCAGCCGTGGTCTGGTCTGCCTTCTTCTCCCGGAAGAAGCCCCGGCTACGCGGAGCCGCCTCAACGATCTCCTGCTGGCCGTGGCCCGGACCGTCGGGCGCGCCGTGGCTGCCGTGCGCGCCGTCCGAGCCCCCGATGGCGTGGTGCAGCTCCGACGGCTCGACCCGGGTGAGGGCCAGGCGCTGCGGCACCGGCATCGGCACCGTCTCCTCGACGAACTCACCGCTGGGCAGGCGTCGGATCGTCCCGGACTCGATGCCGTGGTGCATGAGCTCCTCGTCGCTGTGCTGCAGGGCGAGACAGATGCGCTTGGTCGCGACGTAGACGAGGGGCGGCAGGATGAACAGCGCCACACGGCCGATGTACGTCGTGTGGTTGACGCTCACACGGAAGATGTGCGCGATGATGTCGTTCCCGCCGGAGAGCAGCAGCACCACGTAGAAGCTGATGGCCATCGCACCGATCGCCGTGCGCACCGGAGTGTCACGGGGCCGGTCGAGCAGGTTGTGATACGCCCGGTCGCCGGTGAACCGCGCCTCGATGAACGGGTAGAAGATCATCAGCGTGAAGATGATACCCGGCATGATTACGGCCGGCGCCAGGATGTTCATCGGGATTGTGTAGCCGAACTCGCGGATCTCCCAGTTCGGCATCAAGCGCGACGAGCCGTCCAGCCACATGACGTACCAGTCGGGCTGGGAGCCGGCGGTCACCTGTGAGGGGTCGTAGGGCCCGTACAGCCAGATCGGGTTGATCTGCGTCAGGCCGCCGAGCGCCGCCAGCACCGCGAAGACGAGGAAGAAGAAGCCTCCGGCCTTCGCCGCGTACGCCGGGAACAGCCGCGAACCCACGACGTTGTCCTCGGTCCGCCCGGGACCGGCGAACTGGGTGTGCTTCTGGTACCAGATCATCATCATGTGGAAGGTGATGAGACCCAGGATGATGCCGGGCACCAGCAGGATGTGGATCGCGTAGAGGCGCTCGATGATCGCGCCGCCGGGGTACTCGCCACCGAAGATCAGGAAGGCCGACCAGGTGCCCACGACCGGCACCGACAGCATGATCGAGTAGGCAATGCGCAGCCCCGTGCCGGACAGCAGGTCGTCAGGCAGCGAGTAGCCGGCGAACCCCTCGACGATGCCCAAGATGAGCAGCAGGCTGCCGATCACCCAGTTCATCTCGCGCGGCTTGCGGAAGGCGCCAGTGAAGAACACCCGGAACAGGTGCACGACGATCGACGCCATGAACAGCAGAGCCGCCCAGTGGTGGATCTGCCGCATAAGCAGGCCGCCGCGGACGTCGAAGGAGATGTCCAGCGTCGAGGCCATGGCCGCCGACATCTCCAGGCCCTTGAGCGGCAGGTAGCTGCCCTCGTAGACCACCTCACGCGTGGTGGCCTCGTAGAAGAAGGTCAGGTACGTGCCGGTCAGCAGCAGGATGATGAAGGTGTAGAGGGCGACCTCGCCCAGCATGAACGACCAGTGGTCCGGAAAGACTTTGTTCATGCTCCGGCGGACGAAGTTCGAGGAACCAAGCCGGTCGTCCACCCACTGGGCGCCGCCCAGCGCTGCCTTGCCGCCAAGGGTCCGCGGGGGCGTCGGCTCGCGACGGTCGTCTGCCTGGCCCTCGGCCGTGATCATCTGGCTCATGGCTCGTCCCGCTCCCAGTACGAGGGCCCGATCGGCTCGTCGAAGTCACCCTGTGCCACGAAGTATCCCTCCTCGTCCACCGCGATCGCCAGTTGGGGCAGCGGTCGCGCAGCGGGACCGAACTTCACCTCCGCCCCCTCGGCGGCGTTGAAGGTCGACTGGTGGCACGGGCAGAGCAGGTTGTGCGTCTCCTGCTCGTACAGCTTCACCGGGCAGCCCAGGTGCGTGCAAATGCTCGAGTAGACGATGTGGCCGTCGACGGTCCAGTCCTCCCGGCCCGGCAGCGGCGTGAGGACCTCGGGGCGCATCCGGATGAGCAGCGCGGGCGAGTCGGCGATCAACGTCCCGCGCGGGACGTCGGGGAACACCGACTCGACCGAGCCGATCTGCAGGTCGCCCAGCCGCACCGGCGTGCCGTTCTGCCGGATCAGCCGGACGCCCTGCTTCCACGCGGTGAACTCGAGCACC
>JALYMN010000500.1 GCA_030773675.1 Actinomycetota bacterium | reverse complement strand
GCGTCCGCCGGCGTGCCAGGCGTCGAGCGCGTCCGCGGTGCGCCCCCAGAGGTCCCAGGCCCGGGCGGGGTCGAGCAGCTCGGGCGCGTCCTCGGGCAGTCCGAGGTGCTCGGCCCAGGTCTGCAGCCGCAGGCTCCGGGCGAGCCGGCGCGCGCCGTCGCCGGTCGAGGACAGGTCCGCCGGCGGCCGCCCGTCGAGGGTCGGGTCGAGCACGGCGCAGGTCAGCTCGCTGTCGTTGGTCCACGACCGGCGGTTGAAGTTGTCCGAGCCGCAGGTGAACCAGACGTCGTCGACGACACAGATCTTGGCGTGCACGTAGATCGGGACGCCCTGCCGGTTCTCCAGGTCGAAGAAGGCGGCCCGGTCGGGCGCCACCTCCTGCAGCACCTGCATCGCGTGCAGCTGCCCGAGCCGGTTCGGCGGACCGGTGAACGCGTCGTCGGCGTCGGGGTAGCGCGGCACCACGGCGAGCAGCCGCAGCTCGGGCGCCTTCCTCAGCGCGTCGGCGATGCCGCGTGCCACCGGCACCGACCACAGGTACTGGTCCTCGAGGTAGATGAGCGACCGGGCCTGCGCGAAGGCCCGCCCGTAGGCGCGCGCGACCGTGCGCTCGCCGTTCGGGGCGAACGGGTACGGCGGGCGCCGGCGCCCGTACGTGCGCAGAAGCTGCACCGCGTGCGGCCCCGCGGGCGGCGGGTCGGGGAAGCGCTCGGGCAGCTGCTCCGGGTGCCGCGGCATCCGCGCCAGCTTGTGCAGCAGCATCCGGTACGGCGTGCGCCGGTCGAGCGGGTGCGGGTCGTCCCACCGCTGGACGAAGGTGCGCAGCACGTCGCCGACGGCCGGGCCGCGGATCTCCAGGGTGGCGTCGTGCCAGGGCGGCCTGGGGCCGTACTTGCGGTCGAAGGGCTGAGGCTGCGGGTCACCGGCGTGCTCGGCGTCGTCGCGTCGCCCGTGGCACAGGTCGATGCCGCCGACGTAGGCGACGTCGCGCTCCTGCGCGTCGCGGTGCCGGATCACCACGAGCTTCTGGTGGTGGGAGCCGAACCAGCGCACCCGCTGGTCGAGCAGCACCTCCCCGCCGGCCTCGTTGAGCTCGGCGCCCAGGTGCTCGTTCTCGCTCGAGCTGAAGCGCAGCAGGTCCGAGTGGGACCGCCAGACCAGCCCGCGCACCTCGACGCCGCGCTCGGCGAGCGCGCAGAGCAGCCCGCCGACGGTCGGCCCGTCGGGCAGCAGCCGCTCGTCCGGGTCGCCCCGCCAGTCGGTGAAGTAGACCCGGTCGCCGGCCTGCAGCTGCTGCAGCTCGTCGTGCAGCGCCCGGAAGTACGTCGCCCCGTGCACCAGCGGGCGGACGAGGTTGCCGTTCGACCAGCCGGTGCCCGGCAGGAACCACCGGTCGACCGCCGGGTCGCGGTTCTCCAGCGGGTGCCGCTCGCCGACCGTGGTCACAGCGTCAGCCCCGGCCGACGTACGGCATGGCCGTGGCGAGCACCGTGAGGCTCGCGACGTTGGCCTCGAGCGGCAGGCCGGCCATGTAGACGACGGCGCGGGCGACGTCGGCGACGTCCATGCGCGGCTCGGCCCGCACGCTGCCGTCGGCCTGCAGCACCCCCGCCGCCATCGCCTGCGTCATGTCGGTGGCCGCGTTGCCGACGTCGATCTGCCCGCAGGCGATGCGGTAGGGGCGCCCGTCGAGCGAGGTCGCTTTCGTCAGCCCGGCCACCGCGTGCTTGGTCGCGGTGTACGCCGCCGAGCGGGGGCGCGGCACCTGCGCGGAGATCGAGCCGTTGTTGATGATCCGTCCGCCCTGCGGTCGCTGGTCGCGCATGACCCGGAACGCCTCGCGGGTGCACAGGAACGTACCCGTGAGGTTGACCGCGACGACCTCCTCCCAGACCGCGAGCGGCACCTCGCCGACCTCCTCCACCGGGCCGAACATCCCCGCGTTGTTGAACAGCAGGTCGACCCGGCCGAGCTCGCCGACGGCCCGGTCGAACAGTGCGCGCACCGACAACTCGTCCGTCACGTCGGCCGGTACGGCGTGCAGCGCCCCGTGCGGGTCGCGCGTGGCCACCTCCCGCAGCGGCTCGGCCCGGCGTCCGGCCAGCACCACCCGCCACCCCTGCTCCGCGAGCGCCAGGGCGGTCGCCGCGCCGATCCCGCTCCCGGCCCCCGTGACGACCGCGACCCGGGGCGGCGTGTCGCCCTCGTCCGTGCCGACCATCCGCCGCTCCCGTCCGTGCCCGCCCGCACCGCATGTCCGTGCTACGACGTCGCCATCCTGCTGACCGGGCACGCGAGGTGTGACGGCAGGACGGCGGAGGTCAGCAGGCCGCCGCGCCGGTGTGCCGCAGCAGCGCCGGGAAGGTGGGCGGCGGAGGCGGAGGCACGAGCGCCCGCTCGGCCTCCGACGTCGCGCGCCGGCGCTGCAGCTCCAGCCGCAGGCTCTCCTCGCCGCGGGCCATCGCCCAGTGGTGGTTGGCCTCGAACACCGGCCGGAGCAGCCAGGTGAGGCGGCGCAGCAGCGGCTTGCTCGCCCGCACGCGCCAGTCGTAGGTGAGAACGACGTCCGGGCCGTCGGGGACGAACGTCCAACGGCCGGTGCCCTCGAGGTCGCCGGTCGCCGACAGCGCGAACCCGCGGTCGGTCATCGGCTCGGTGATGCGCAGCACCCAGCGCAGCGTGTACGGCAGCCAGCCGGTCGTGTGCAGCTCCGCGGCGGCGCCGAGCCCGCGCGACTCCGGTCCCGGGTCCTCCAGCACCCGCACGTCGAGGTACACCGCCGGCCACCAGCGGGGCAACGTGGTGCCGTCGCCGAGCACGCGCTGGACCTCCTCGACGGTCCCGCGCACCCGCCACACGGTCACGAAGTGGTAGTCGCTGGCCACGCTGCATCGAAGCCCAGCGGTGGGTGCCCCGCCAGGCGGGCAGGGCTGCGCCCGTGGTGGACGAGCAGGTCGGGCTCGACGAGCCCCGCGGCAGGTGGGTGCTGCTCGCCGCCGTGCTCGGCAGCGGCATGGCGTTCCTGGACGCGACCGTCGTGACGCTGGCCCTGCCGCAGGTCGGTCGCGACCTCGACGCCGACTTCGCCGGCCTGCAGTGGACGGTCAGCGGCTACACCCTCGCCTTGGCCGCGCTGCTGCTGCTCGGCGGCGCGCTCGGCGACCGCTTCGGGCGGCGCCGCGTGTTCGTCGCGGGCACCGTGTGGTTCGCCGCGGCCAGCGCCCTGTGCGGGCTGGCGCCGTCGGTCGGCACGCTCGTCGCCGCGCGGGTCCTGCAGGGCGTGGGCGCCGCGCTGCTCACCCCGGGCAGCCTCGCCCTGCTGCAGTCCTCCTTCCGCCCCGAGGACCGCGCGCGGGTGATCGGCGCCTGGTCCGGCCTGACCGGCGTCGCGTCGGCGCTCGGCCCGCTCGTCGGCGGCTCGCTGGTCGAGGTGTCCTGGCGCCTGGTGTTCCTCGTCAACCTGCCGCTCGCCGCGGTCGTGGTCGCCGTCGCGCTGCGGCACGTGCCCGAGACGCGCGACCGGCAGGGCGGCTCCGTGGACGTCGCCGGCGCCGCGCTCGGCGCGCTCGGCCTGGCCGGGACGACGTACGCGCTCATCAGCCTGGGCG
>JALYMN010000499.1 GCA_030773675.1 Actinomycetota bacterium | reverse complement strand
TGCCCGCGACCGGCCGGGCGTGCAGGTCTTCGAGCAGCGGCAGCAGCTGGGTGACGTCGTTGCGGTTGCCGCCGGTCAGCGCGACGGCCAGCGGGATCCCGGTCGCGTCGACCAGGAGATGGTGCTTCGAGCCGGTACGGGAACGATCGACCGGGGATGGCCCCGTCAGGAGCCCCCCAAAAGGGCACGCACATGGCTGCCGTCGACGGCAGCGCGCGACCAGTCGATCGCCCCGGCCGCGGTGAGCCTGATGAGCAGCCGCTGGTGCAGGGCGTCCCAGACACCCGCGGACTGCCAATCGCGCAGCCGCCGCCAGCACGTCACCCCCGACCCGTAGCCATACTCCTGCGGCAGGTCCTCCCACGCGATCCCGGTGTGCAGCACGTGCAGGATCCCGTTGAGCACGAGGCGGTCGGGCACCGGCTTTCGGCCCGGGTAGCGGAAGCGACGCGGACGGACCGGGATCAACGGCCCGACCTCGGCCCACAGCGCGTCAGCGATCGCAAAACGAGACGGCACCTCCATGACCCCCGATCCTCGACACCACCGCCGACGAATTTCGAGGTCAAGGCGCCATAACCCTCTTTCCGAAAGACCTTCTAAGCCGGCGTCGTCGTGTCCTGGTGGCGGAAGACGACAGTACTACCGCCGACATCATCCGCCGATACCTAGCGCGGGCCGGCTTCGACCCGCTTGTCGCGCCCAACGGGCACCTTGCCCTGGCCCAGGCCTCAAGCTGGCGCCCCGACCTCCTGCTCTTGGACGTCATGCTGCCCGGCCTGGACGGTCTCGAAGTCCTGCATCACCTGCGCGAAGGCGGCATGCACATGCCGGTGATCCTCGTCACCGCGCGGGGCGAGGAAGCCGACCGCGTCGGAGGCCTGCGGGCCGGGGCCGACGACTACGTCGTCAAGCCGTTCTCCCCCGAAGAGCTCGTCGCCCGCGTCGAGGCCGTGTTGCGCCGCGTGACCCAGAACGAGGATGGCGACACCCCGATCACCGTCGACGAGCTCGAGATCCACCCTGGCGGCCGCCGGGTGTTCGCGCGCGGGGCGGAGGTCGCGCTCACCCAGCGCGAGTTCGATCTTCTCCTCTTCCTCGCGAGCAATCGCGGCAAGGTGTTCACCCGCAACCAACTCATGACGGAGGTGTGGCGGGTCCCCTACTACTCGGACACCTCCACTGTGACCGTGCATGTGGGCCGCCTGCGAACAAAGCTCGAAGACGACCCCAGCCGGCCACACTTCGTCGAGACGGTATGGGGCGTGGGCTACCGCTTCAAGCCCTGAGCTCGACCGCCGGCGTGCCCCGCGCTGCTGAGCGCCCCGGGCTACTCACGCCCCGGGCATCACGGCAGGAGCGGGGCAGGACGGGCAGTAGCCCGTCCTGCCTCCTGTAGCGTCAACCAGGGGCGTGGGGACTGGGCGGAGTCGAAAGCGGGAGCGGTTCGGCGAGCCCGGGGGCCCGGCAACCGGAAGCGAGCTCTCGGTCATGGACGTGCGCACCCCTCCCGGTAGGAATCGCGTGGTGACACGAAGGAGCCGACGGTCCACGCCAGCGGATCCGTCGTTCGCAGCTTGCTCCAATGCTCGCGGAGAGCTGTAAAAGGCGAGGACGTCCTCGTCGGCTTCGTCGAGCAGGACAGCGACCTTGGGCAGACGGCTCTCGAGCTGTCTGACGGTGTCGCCAAGGCGCTCACGGGCCTGCCCACCGCCGTCGGCCTGGAAGATGGGCCGGATCAGCGCCCCGAGCAGGCCATGCTGGTCGTCGGCGGGCATGCCCCACCGCCAGGTCGCTCGGCGCACCGATGTCGTCGGCATGTTCCCTGACGACGCCTCGCTGATCCGGTTGGTCTCCATGCTCGCCATGCTCCAGGATCTGGCGCGAGGAGGAATCGAGGGGCGGTCCGCGCGGACTCGGCAAACCGCCCCTCCCTGATCGCCCTCCCTGGCCCAACGTGTACACCTTCCAAGCCCGCCTCGCGGCGCGCTGGCGGGCGGACCGCGTCTTCCTGCTCGGCGACGCGGCGCACCTGGCGCTGCCATTCGCCGACAGGGCCTGAGCGCGGGGCTGCGCGATGCCGCCAACCTCGCGTGGAAGCTGCAGGCCGGCGAGCGCGGCCGAGCAGGACAGCGGCTGCTCGACACCTACGAGCAGGAACGACGCCCGCACGTCGTGCGCATGGCCGCCCTGGCGTGGGTCCTCGGCCTCGTCGTCCAGGCGCGGCATCCGGTCGCGGCGTCCGCCCGCGACGTCGTCCTGCGCACGCTTCTTCGCTCCCGGCGCGTCGGCGCGTGGACGCATCGCGGTGGTTGGAGGCCGTCTTCTGCGCAGCGGCACGGGATCGAGGCGCGCAGACATCGCGAGCTGGCCGGTCAGCTGCTGCCGCAGCCCACGGTCGCCACCGACTGAGGACGACGGCTTCGGTTGGCCCCAGCGCGACGGCTTGAAGTGGTCCCACCTTGCGCTGGTTGATGTGCTGGTCAGATAGTGCCTGATGGGGCGGTCGCGCGGAGCCGTCGCCCGGAGGGCGGCGGCGGAGGGCGAGCGCGCCAGCGCGCGCGTCGGCCGGTCGGGGGTCAC
>JALYMN010000498.1 GCA_030773675.1 Actinomycetota bacterium | reverse complement strand
CTGCTGTTCGTGCGGCGGAGGTTGGTCGTGGTCGGGCAGTCGTCGCCGGCACATCGGTCGTCCGCTCCGTACGCCGCTCACTGGCGCCCGGCGTGCTCGTGCTCACGGTCGTCCTGCTGCTGCAGCTTGCTCAGCGCCCGGGCCAGCGCCGCCTCGCCGCTGCTGGAGCCGCCGGAACCGCCGGCCGCCGACGTGATCGCGGTGGTTCCGGTCCTCACGGTGGACAGCGCGACGCCCAGCGTGCCGGGGCGGCCGGTGGTCGAGCCCGTGCCGCCGCGCGACCCCACCGAGCCACAGCCGCGGCCGGACGACGCGGACACGCAGCCGTCGGCCACCGCGACCCGGCACCGGACCTCTGCCATCGACGCGTCGCCGGACCACGGGGCAGGCTCGACCCGCCCCGGGCGTGTCGCGGGCACAGCCGCTCGTGCCGCGCTCCGCACCTGCACCGGCGCGCACGACCGGCCGTGCCGAGCCTGAGGCCGGGACGGTGACCGTGCAGACCCGAAGGGCAGCTGCGCCCAACCTGACCGAAGCGTCGAGCGGGCGCGCATCCGACGGCGCCGAGGCCGACCCTCCCGGCCCCACTGCTGCGACGTCCGGTCCTGCTGGAGCGCGACGACCCGAGGCCGCTCCTGCGGGCGACGGCGACCGGGCCGCCGGGCCGTTGGCCGCACTGGTCGGCCTGGCGGTCCTCACCGGCGCGGCGGTGGCCTTGTCGACGCGCCGTCGCGGCGCTCACCGGCGCTCCGTGTGGCGCCGCTGAGCACACAGCAGGCGGCGCGAGCGCGGAGTCAGGGAGCGAGCGCGGCCAGGCGGCGGGAGATGTCGGCGGCGACGAGGTAGGCCTGGGGCACGCCGACACCGAGGTGGAGCACGCGCTCCTCCTTCGTCGGTCCGGCCTCGTAGCGCACGCACAGCTCCTTGTCGTCGAGCTGCAGGCCCCGGACCAGGTCCAGCGGCAGGCTGACGTCGCCGCTGGTCGTCGTGAGCTCGATCATCCGCTCCCCGACCCGGACCCGGTCGCCCTCGCGCCGTCCGAACCAGTACGGGCGGCCGCTGTGGACCTCCTCGAACAGCTCGGGCGCCTGCTCGCGCCGCTGGTCCTCGCTCACGCTGCCTCCTGACCGCTGCTGCACGTGCTGCACAGCCTTCGTCTCGCACCTCGGCGGAGTCCTGCGACCGCTTGACGGTTGTTCGCGGACCAGCTCAACCGGGCAGCCGCACGAGACGCAGCGAGGGGTGCGGACCCACTGACCGGACGACGACCCGGTCGGTCACGTCCAGCATCTGCCCGCGGCCCAGGTAGATCGCCAGGCGTGCTGCGGGCACCCCGACGACGACGAGGTCCCCGACACGGGCGTCGGACAGCGGGACCGTGCGCCCCAGGGCGGCCACCGCCGCGCGGGACGTCGGGAGCACGCCGGCCCCGGCGTGCCGCCAGGCCTCCCGGACGAGGCCGAGGTCGCTGAAGCGGGTGGAGCCGAGGACGGTACGCGCACCGGCCGTGGCGGCGAGCGCTCGGCGGCTCGACGGTCCTCGCTGAACGACGGGCAGCCCGCGCATGACGACCGGCTTGACGACCGGCTTGACAACCGGCTTGGCGACGGGCTTGGCGACGGGCTTGACGACGGGCTTGGCGACGGGCTTGGCGACGGGCTTCGCCACCGGTTTGACGACCGGCTTCGCGACCGGCTTCGCGACCGGCTTGGCGGCGGGCTTGCCGACGGGCTTGACAGGCTTGGCGGCGGGCTTGGCCGCGGGCTTGGCGGCGGGCTTCGCAACCGGCTTGACGACCGGCTTCGCCGCCGGCTTGACGACCGGCTTCGCGACCGGCTTCGCGACCGGCTTGACGACCGGCTGGGCTACTGGCACGACCGGCTTCGCGACCGCCGACGGTCCCGCAGCCGGTGTGGTCACCGGCGCCACCACGACCGGCGGTGGCGGTACGGACCACGGCCGCACGGGCGGCATGTCCGGACGCCGCACGCGCCCGTAGCGCAGCGTGCCCGACGTCCAGACAACCCGCTCCACGACGTTCGTGCGCGACGAGGCGGCGTCGACCATCCGGCCGGAGCCGACGTACAGCCCGACGTGGGTGACGGGGGCGCCGTAGAAGACGAGATCGCCGGGCAGCAGCTGCTCGACCGGCAGGGGCACGGCCCACTGCTGCTGCTGCGCGGACGCGCGCGGGATGCCGCGGACTCCCCCGGCGTCCCGCCAGACCGTGGAGGTGAGTCCGCTGCAGTCCCAGCTGTCCGGGCCGCTGCCGCCCCAGAGGTATGCGTCGCCGATCTGCGCGCGCGCCGCCGCGACGACCAGGTCCGCGGAGCTGGACCGACTGCCGACGGCGAACAGCAGGGGCATCGCCAGCGCGCCGGCGCAGAGCAGCACCCCGACGCCGCCCAGTCGTGCCCGCAGCCGACCGGCAGGCGAGGAATGCGAGGGCTGCACGGCGCGCCTCCTGGTGATGCTGGGACTCCTGGTGTAAGGGGCCTCGGCAGGAGGGCGCCCGCACCTTGAGCACCCGCAAGGGGCAGGGCGCGCGGGGTGTTCGCGCGGTGAACCCGGGAATCCTTCTGAGCGTCTGCTCGTTGCGTCGAGCAACACCCCACCGGGAGGCACCGATGAGTGACCGCGTCCTCCGAGGCAGCCGCCTCGGGGCGGTGAGCTACGAGAGTGACCGGCACACCGAGTTCGCCCCTCGTACGACCGCAGCCTACGACTGTCCTCGCGGGCACAGCGTCGAGGTGCCCTTCGCCGCGGAGGCCGAGGTGCCGCCGACGTGGGAGTGCCGGGTGTGCGGCGTGAACGCGCTCCTGCGCGACGGCGAGCAGCCGGAGGCCAAGAAGACCAAGCCGGCGCGCACTCACTGGGACATGCTCCTCGAGCGGCGCACGGTGGCCGAGCTCGAGGAGGTGCTCGCCGAGCGCTTGGCGGTCCTGCACGAGCAGCAGGGCAAGGTCAAGGCCGCGATGAAAGCCGGCAAGAAGAGCGCCTGACCAGCGACGCACCCACGAGCCGTCCGCCCCTCGGGGCG
>JALYMN010000497.1 GCA_030773675.1 Actinomycetota bacterium | reverse complement strand
CGTCTCGATCCCGGTCCCGTGGCCCGCTGTCCCCGCGCCCGGCCTGCTCCGCCGGGTGCAGGACGCGATGGGGGCGAGGACGGCCATCGACACGGTCGAGACGGTCACGTCCGGCTTCGGCGTGGTCCTGCCGCACCGGTCCCGCCGCACAGGGCAGGAGTTCCTCGCCGGACAGCCGTGGGCCGAAGGCGGCGCCGCCGACGCCACCGTCGTCGAGCAGGACGGCAGCAGGACCCTGCTGTTCGCTCTGCCCGCGCTGGGCTACCACTTCGCGATGCGGCTCGACGCGGCGGACCGGATCATCTCCGAACGGATCGTCACCGCGAACACCGTGCTGACGCGCGACTACCGCTACCCCTGAGCACCCGGTCCGGGCTCGTATCCGGCTATCCGGTTGTATGGTCGGAGGGAGCACTGCGGCGGGCCCACAACGGCGGGTCGCCGCCTGGCAGCAGCCGCACGACTGAGAGGCATCCGATGAGCGAAAGCTACGACCTGATCGTGATCGGCACGGGCGGCGCGGCGTTCGCCGCCGGCATCGAGGCGCGCTCGCGCGGCAAGAGCGCCCTGCTCGTGGAGCACGACGTGCGCGGCGGTACCTGCCTGAACATCGGCTGCGTCCCGAGCAAGAACCTGCTCGCCGCCGCCGGCCAGCGGCACCGTGCCCTCGCCGACACAGCGTTCCCGATGGTCCCGACCAGCGCGGACGGGGTGGACCTGCCGGCGCTCATGGCGCAGAAGCAGGACCTCATCGACACGCTGCGGCAGGCCAAGTACGCCGACGTCGCCGACGCGCACGGCTTCCCCATCCGTTACGGCCAGGCCCAGTTCATCGACGAGAGCACCCTGACCGTCGACGGGGAGCCGCTGGTCGCTCCGGCGTACGTCGTCGCGACGGGCGTCGCGCCGCACGTGCCCGACCTACCCGGGCTCGACGCGGTCGAGCACCTCACGTCGACCACAGCGATGGAGCTGACCGAGCTCCCCGCGTCGATGGTGGTGATCGGCGGCGGGTACGTCGGGCTGGAGCAGGCACAGCTCTGGGCGCACCTGGGCGTGCAGGTGACGGTCGTCGGACGGTTCGCTCCGCACACCGAGCCCGAGATCGCCGACGTGCTCCGCGGGGTGTTCGCCGACGACGGCATCGAAGTGGTCGAGGAGCGCGCGGTCGCCGTCGAGCGGACCGCCGACGGCGTGCGGGTCGGCACTGCCGGCGGCGCCGAGGTCACCGGCGAGCGGCTGCTGGTCGCCACAGGTCGCTTCGCCGACACGGGGGATCTGGGCCTGGATGCTGCGGGGGTGAAGACCGACGAGCGGGGGTTCGTGGTCGTCGACGCCCACCAGCGCACCAGCAACCCGCGGATCTTCGCCGCCGGGGACGTGTCCGGGGCGCCGCAGTACGTGTACGTCGCGGCGCAGACCGGGCACGTCGCCGCCGCCGGCGCCCTCGGCGAGCCGGCCACCGTCGACTACCGCGGCCTGCCAGGCGTCACGTTCACCACCCCGCAGATCGCCAGCGCCGGGCTGACCGAGGAGCAGGCGCTGGCCGCGGGGCACTCCTGCGACTGCCGCGTCCTGGGCGCGCAGGACATCCCACGGGCGCTCGCGAACCGTGACACCCGAGGCGCGCTCAAGCTCGTCATCGACGCCGACACCCGCAAGGTCCTGGGCGTGCATGCGGCGCTCGACGGGGCCGGCGACGTGATGCTCGCCGCGACCTACGCGATCAAGTTCGGGCTCACCGTTGACGACCTCGCCGACACCTGGGCGCCGTACCTGACGATGTCCGAGGCCCTGCGCATCTGCGCCGGGCTGTTCCGGTCGGACATGCCGACCAGCTGCTGCGCATGAGCTCGGCGGCCGGCGGGCCCCGGCGGGTCGTGCTCTCCGTCCCGGACCTGTCCGGCCCGCCGGTGGGCGGCGGGTGCTGCGCCGTCGGCCGCGACGACGTCCTGCTGGAGGAGATCGACTCCTGGCCGGGCCTGCTCGCCCTCGACGTTGACCCCGAGCGGGCGCTCGCGGTCGTCCTGGTCCCCCGGCCACGACGACGACCTGTCGGCGGCGCTGGCGGCGCTCACCGACCGCGGGCTTCCTGCGGCCGTGCTGCAAGACCCACCACACGGCAGCATAGTATCCGGAATACCGGATGTTATGCTGTTCATCGGACAGGAAGAGGAGCCCATGACCGACAACCGCCGCGCCGCGACGCTGCTGCCGAGCGAGCCCGCGGGACGAGGGGTGATCGCGAAGTTCTTCCGGGCCCTGGGCGACCCGAACCGGCTGCGCCTGCTGGAGTTCGTCCTGCACGAGGAACGCAGCGTGTCCGAGTGCGTCGAGCACATCGGGCTGGCGCAGGGCCGCGTCTCAACGCACCTGGCGTGTCTGGCGGACTGCGGCTTCGTCGAGGCCCGCCGCGACGGCCGCTTCACCCGGTACAAGGTCGTCGACCCGCGGGTCGCCGAGCTCGTCCTGCTGGCCCGGGCCGTGTCGGCGGACAACGTCGCCGCGCTCAGCGAGTGTATGCGCATCGACGTGCAGGACCGGCGATGAGCGGCCGGGGCGGCAAGTTCCTCGCCGGGTTCGTCGTGCTCCACGTGCTGTGCTGCGGCCTGCCGCTGCTCGTCGCCGCCGGTGCCTTCACCGGCGCGGGCGCGCTGCTGGGCAACGGCGCGCTCGTCGCCGCCGGCCTTCTCGCAGTGCTGGCAGCCGTTGCCGTCGCGCTGCGGCGCGGTGGACGCTCGGTCGACGACGACTGCTGCCGCACCCCGGCCGCCTCCGACGCTGCCG
>JALYMN010000496.1 GCA_030773675.1 Actinomycetota bacterium | reverse complement strand
GCCCTCGCCGGCGCCCCCGTCCCGCCGGTGCCGCTGCCGCCCGGGCGCATCGTCCTCGTGCCGGACCGCGGAGAGTTCTTCGTGCGCGACTCCGGCGGCGACGGCCCGCCGGTGCTGCTCGTGCACGGCTGGATGTTCCCCAGCGACCTCAACTGGGCGGGGACCTACGGGCCGCTGCAGCGCGCCGGCTACCGGGTGCTGGCGATGGACCTGCGCGGCCACGGCCGCGGGCTGCGGGCGAGCCAGCCGTTCCGGCTCGCCGACTGCGCGGACGACGCCGCCGGCGTCCTGACCGCGCTCGGCGTGCCGGACGCTCTGGTCGTCGGCTACTCGATGGGCGGTCCGGTGACTCAGCTGCTCGCCCGGCGGCATCCCGACCTGGTGCGCGGGTTCGTCCTCTGCGCGACCGCGCTCGATTGGAGCGACCCGCGGCAGAAGGCGTTCTGGCGCACCATGGGCGGCCTGCGGCTGCTGCTCGGGCTGTTCCCGACCGGCGCGTGGCGCACCGGGCTGCGCCTGGCCGGCACCCCGTCGGCCGACAGCGCCTGGGTGGCGGGCGAGCTGGCCCGGGGGAGCGCGCGCGACCTCGCCGAGGCCGGTCGCGAGCTCGGCCGGTTCGACAGCAGCGGCTGGGCGGGGGAGCTCGCGCCGCCCGGAGCGGTCGTGCTGACCACCCGCGACCGGCTGGTGCCGCCACGCAAGCAGTGCGCGCTCGCCGCGGCGCTGCGGGTCGAGCCGCACGTCCTGGACGCCGACCACGACGCCTGCTCGATTGACGTCGTGGCGTTCGTCGGCGCACTTGGGCAGGCTCTGCGCGCGGTCCAGGGACGGCAGCGGCGCACCGCCTGACTGCCCTGACGCGCGCTCGCCCGTGAGCCGGGTGTCGGCCGCGCTCGCTGCTGCGGCTGGACCGCCTGACCGTGATCAGCCAGACCGCCTGCACGGGCGCGGGCCGTGGCCCGACGGCTCGCAGGTGTCTGGTCCAGTCGCAGCTCGGGCACCGGGATGTCGAGCTCGTCGTGCGGCGCAGGACCGGCACGAGCGTCTCCCCGCGATCCCGATGCACAGGGAGGCAGTCGGCGGCGTCGACGACCTGATGCACGACCGGCGTCCCCGGGGCACCGGCCTCCGCTGACCTGTCTGCGCCGGGTGACGAGTCGGGCGCAATACGTCATCTGTTGTGATATTTGGGCTACGGGGACCTCCAGGAGCGCTTCTGCAGGACACCTGACCGCCAGAATGGAGGCACAGATGTACGTGAAGAAGACACTCGCCGCTCTCGGTGCCGCCGGCGCGATGACGCTCGCTGGAATCGGCGCGGCCGCACCCGCTCAGGCGCAGGGCCGCATCTTCACGGGGGGCCTTGTGAACGTGACGCTCGTGGACGTTGTCGACGTCAACAACAACCAGTTGATCGTGCAGGTCCCGATCGCTGTCGCAGCGAATGTGTGTGACCTCAACGTCGCGGTGCTGGCCGTCATCCAGGACAACGGCGACGCGGCTTGCGAGGCGACAGCGGAAGCCGTGGCCAACGCCCCTGCTCGGCAGAACAACCGCTAGTCGCACACAGACCGACGGCCGGTCCGGGCTGTCGACAGCGGCGATGGAGCCGCTGAGTTCCACCAGCCGGGCGCGTAGCGGCGCCGCCCGCTCCACGAACCCCCGCTGCGCCGCGGCGTACTCAGCCCGCCCCTCGGCCGTCTCGACGCGCACCGGCTCGAGCCCCAGCCCGCGCAGGTCGTACGGCGAGGCGCGCATGTCCAGCACCCGCACCTCCCGGGCGAGCGCGAACGCGTCGGCGACGAGCTCCGCCGGCACCCACGGCGACAGCGTGTACGCCGCGCGGTAGAGGTCCATCGTCGCGTGCAGGCAGCCCGGCTGCTCGAGCTCGACCTGCGTGGCCCGGGTCGGCTGCAGCGCGTTGAGCGGCCGCGCGGACGGCGTGAAGAAGCGGAACGCGTCGTAGTGCGAGCAGCGCACGGGCAGCGTCTCGACGAGCCGCGCCGTGCCCTCCGGGCCGAGTCGCAGCGGCAAGGCGGCGTGCCGCACCTCGTCGGCGGCCTGCCCGTGCACCATCGCCCACTCGTGCAGGCCGAAGCAGCCGAAGAACGGCGGGCGGGCCGCCGTCCGCGACAGCAGGTCGGCGAGGCGTGCGGCCTGCGCGATGACGCGGGGCGGTGGCGGCCCGAGCACGACGCCGCCGAACACCGCGACGCCGTGCCGGCCAAGGTCGGCGGCCTCGGCGCAAGCGAGCACGACGCCGCTCCCGGGGCTCCAGCGGCGCAGCTGGGCCGGGCGATGGTCGTAGTAGGCGAACAGGAAGTCCTCGACGGGGTGGGCCTCGCCCCGGCGGGACCGGTCGAGCACCGGCCCGGTCCAGGCGTCGACCCGGGCCTCGTGTGCGGCACGGCGCGCCCGCCACTGCTCCTCGGCGAGGACCTCGGTCACGCCGGCAGCGGGTCGACCCGGCGAAGGAAGCCCCGCACCTCGAGGAAGCCGGCCAGGTGCGCCCGGTGGTCGTCGCAGGCGACCCAGGTCTTCTCCCGCTCCGGCGTGTGCAGCGTCGGGTTGTTCCAGACGAGCACCCACAGCGCCTCGGCCCGGCAGCCCTTGGCCGAGCACACCACCGGCCCGTCGTCCTCGCTCACGACCTCAGGACTACCACCTCGCTAGCGTGTCGGCCCGTGACCTGGCGCCCCTCCTACCGGCATGTCGACTGGGAGCGCCGGCTCACCGAGCTGCACTGGCACGCCGCCGCCCTACGGCAGGGCGCGAAGGCGCGGTGGTCGCTGCGCCGCGCCCGGCGCACCGGACGCCGCGCGCACGTGCTGGGCTGGCCGACGGTCGACGCGTCCGACCTCGAGGTCGGTGACGACTTCCGGGTGTGGTCGGGCCACCGCACGACGCTGCTGAGCGGCGGCGGCCGGCTCCGGTTCGGCGACCGCGTGTTCGTCAACTGCGGCACGGTCATCATCGCGGTCGAGGAGATCGTCGTCGGCGACGACGTGGCCTTCGCGCACGAGGTGCTCGTGCTCGACAGCGACAGCCACGGGGTGGAGGGGCGCCCGCACCGGCAGGCACCCGTCCGGATCGGCGACGGCTGCTGGCTCGGCGCCAGGTCCACGGTGCTCCCGGGCGTGACCCTGGGGCGCCGGGTTCTCGTTGCCGCCGGGGCCGTGGTCACCCGCGACGTCCCGGACGACGTGCTCGTAGCCGGCAACCCGGCGCGGGTGGTCCGGCCGCTGCACTACCCGCCGGGCTGCCGACGGGCCTGGCACGACGCCGACTGCCCATGCCCTCGGCTGGACGGCGAGGCGGCGCGTCAGCCCTCGCGCCAGGCGTCGTCGGCGAGGTCCGAGCCGCCGTGCGGGCCCATGAGCAGCATTCCGCCGTCGGCGACGTAGGACGCGCCGGTCACGTACGACGCCTCCTCCCGGCACAGGAAAGCGATCACCGCCGCCATCTCGTGCGCGTCGCCGACCCGGCCGAGCGGCACCCCGGGCCGCCGGGACGAGGCCGGGTCGACGTCCTCCTGGCCGGTGAGCGGCGTGGCGATCTCGCCCGGGCCGACGGCGTTCACGGTGATGCCGTGCCTCGACAGCTCCAGCGCGGCGTTCTTCACCAGCCCGCCCAGGCCGTGCTTGGCGGTGACGTAGTCGGTCGAGCCGACCCGGGGGGCGTGCTCGTGCACGCTCGTGACCGCCACGATCCGCCCGCCCTGCCCGGCGGCGACCATGCGCCGGGCGGCGCGCTGCATGCCAAGGAAGGCGCCGTCGAGGTTGACCCGCATCCGCGAGCGCCACGTGTCGTAGTCCAGCTCGAGGAACGGCCCGCCGCTGCCGCCGCCGGCGTTGCTCACGAACGCCCAGGGCGTGCCGCCGAGCGCCGCGTACAGCTCGTCGATCACGTCGACCGCGTCGGGGAGCTGCTCGAGGTCGAGCCGGCGCACCTCGGCCGTGCGGCCGAGGGCGCGCACCTCCTGCGCGGTGCCCTGGGCGCCCTCCTCGTCGGCGTGCCAGGTGATGCCGACGTCCAGGCCGTCGCGGGCGAGGGCGACCGCCGTCGCCTTGCCGATGCCGGAGTCGGACGCCGTGACGATCGCGGTGCGGGCCATGGCGCCCCGGGTTCCCCGCCGTCCGTTGAGTAGTCCTGCTCAGGACCGCCCCCGCGGGCACCGAGATCGTGAGGAGGTGCAGGCGCGTGCGCCCTGCCCGACCTCCGGAGGCCCCCGTGCCGACCCTCGCCCGTCTCGTGCCCCTGCCCTGCCCGGACTGCTCGGTCCCGCTGCCCGACCCGGTCGGGACGCGCTGCCCGCGCTGCGGCCTGCTGCTCGCCGGCCCGGACGCCGCCCGCCTGTACGCACTGGACCAGCGCCTCGCCGCGCTGCGGGCCGAGCGCTCCTCGCTGCTCGAGGTCCTGCGCGCGGCCAGCAGGGCCCCGGCGTACGCCGGCGCGGGCCCGTGGACGGTGCCGGGGCAGCCTCCGGGCGAGGGACCGCCGCCGGGGACAGTCCCGTCGCGAGCCGGTCGCACGCCGCAGCAGGTCCTGCTGGGGCTGGGTGCGCTGCTCGTGCTCGTCGCGACCACCGTGTTCCTCGCGGTCGTCTGGCTGACGATCGGCCTCGCCGGCCAGGCCGCGGTGATGCTCGGGCTGATCGCCGCCGCCGGGACGGGGGCGGCGGTGACGGCGCGTCGCGGCCTCGGCAGCACCGCGGCCACGCTCGCCTGGCTGGCCGCCGGGCTCACCGCCGTGGCCGTGCGCGCGGGGCGCGACCTGGGCCTACCCGGCCTCGCCGCTCTGTCG
>JALYMN010000495.1 GCA_030773675.1 Actinomycetota bacterium | reverse complement strand
CGGTCGCCGCGTCCGCCGTGGTCACCCGCTTCGCCGGACGCTGAGGGAGGCCCCCGCGCTCAGGACGGGACGGCGGGGCCGCGGGCGGCCGCGGCCTGGCGCAGGGTCAGCAGGGCGGACAGCACGGCCAGCGTCGCGAGCGGCGCCACCACGCCCCGCGACCGGGAGACCTCGGCGAGCAGGAACGGCGTGCCGAAGCCGACGTACGCGCTGGCGTAGAAGCCCGAGGAGACGGTGGCGAGGCGTCCCTCCCGGGCGAGCGCGGGCAGCCGGGCGAGGCCTGCGGCGAGCGCCAGCCCGCCGCCCGCGCCGAGCACGAGCGCGGCGGGCAGCAGCAGCAGGTCGAGCCCCGCGGCGCCGACAGTGGTCATCGTGAAGCCGAGGGCGCCGAGGCCGGCGCCGACCACAGCGGTACGCCGTCCGAGCCGGGCCTGCAGCGGCGCGACCAGCGTCCCGGCGCCGAGCGTCAGCCCGGCGATCACGCCGGTCGCGGCGACCGGCTGCGCCGGCAGCCCGACCAGCAGGGGGACGGCGTTGACCGCCGTCGTCGGGAACGCGTAGACGCACACCGCCAGCGGCGCGACGACCGTGACCGCCTCCCACAGCGCGCCCGGCCGCAGCGGGTTGCCGCTCGGCGCGCGCACCCCGGGCGCCCGCGCCCGCAGCGTCTCGACCACCCGCGCGACGACCGCGAGACCCAGCACGACGACGGCGACGTGCAGCAGGAAGGGCAGGGTCGTCGGGGCGGGGCCGTACTCGCCGAGGAAGCCGCTGACGAACGGGCCCACCGAGAAGCCGGCGGTCATCGCGACCGCAGCGGTGCGCGCGCCGTTGCGCGGGCTCGTCTCGACCAGCCAGGCGCTGCCCACGCTGAAGACGGTCCCGCTGACCACGCCCTGCAGGAACCGGGCGCCGAACAGCAGCGACACGGACGACGCTGCCGGCACGAACAGCAGCGACACCAGGCCGGCCAGCGCAGCGGCCGGCAGCCCGACCCGGCGGCGTCCCCACCGGTCGGCGGCCGGGCCGGCGAACACGAGCGCAGGCACGAGCCCGGCGGCGTACACGCCGAACAGGCCGGTCAGCGCGGACGCCGACATGTCCAGCGTGTCGCGGTAGACCAGCAGCAGCGGGGTCGGGACGTTGGTGCCCACCGCGACGGAGAACAGCCACAGCGCGAGACGGCGGTGCGCGGACAATCGCCCTCCCGGTCGGCGGACCGGCACACAGTACGGTCGCCGCTCCGGCCATCAGGAGGACCCGTGCCGCTCGTGGAGACCGTCCGCGGACCCGTCGACACGGCCGAGCTCGGCCGCACGTACATGCACGAGCACGTGTTCGTGCTCGACCCGGAGATCACCGCGAACCACCCCGAGGAGTGGGGCGACGAGGACGCGCGGGTGGCCGACGCGGCGTCGCGGCTGCAGGCGCTCGCCGACCAGGGGACCCGGACCATCGTCGACCCGACGGTGATCGGGCTCGGGCGCGACGTGCCGCGGATCCAGCGGGTCGCCGAGCGGGTCCCGGGCCTCAACGTCGTCGTGGCGACGGGCTGCTACACGTACTCCGACGTCCCGTTCGCCCTCTCCCAGCGCGGCCCGGTGCTCGACAGGCTGCTCGGCCGGCACGTGCCCGACCCGATGGTCGAGATGTTCGTGGGCGACATCACCGAGGGCATCGCCGGCACCGGGGTGAAGGCGGCGATGCTCAAGTGCGCGATCGACGCGCCCGGCCTCACCCGCGGGGTGGAGCGAGTGATGCGGGCCGTCGCGGCGGCGCACGCGCAGACCGGCACGCCGGTGACCGTGCACACGCACCCCCGCCGGCGCACCGGGCTCGAGGTCCAGCGGGTGCTGTGCGAGGAGGGCGGCGTCGACCCGCGGCGCGTCGTCCTCGGCCACAGCGGCGACACGACGGACGCCGACCACCTCACCGAGCTCGCCGAGGCCGGGTTCGTGCTCGGCATGGACCGGTTCGGCATCGACCTCGCGACCACGTTCGAGGCGCGCGCCGGCGTCGTCGTGGAGATGTGCAGGCGCGGGTTCGCCGGGCAGATGGTGCTGTCGCACGACGCGGCCTGCTACATCGACTGGGTCGACCCCGCCGTCCTGCCACTCCTGCCGGACTGGCACTACCTGCACCTCGAGGAGAAGGTGCTGCCCTACCTGCGCGAGCAGGGTGTGACCGAGGAGCAGATCACAACGATGCTCGTCGACGTGCCCCGCCGGTTCTTCGAGGGCGGGTGAGGCGGTGCCGCAGCCGCGGCGTCCCGCGGGTGCTGCCTTAACACCTCGAAGCGCGGCGGCGTGCTTGTGCGCCCAGGGCGACACCAGCGGCCCCGCGGGACGTCGCTGGGGACGCTCAAGCCCCCAACGACCGGGCAGCGGTGGGGCGCCGCCGCCGCTCAGCTCAGAGCAGCAGCACGCCCGGATTGAGCAGGCCCGCCGGGTCGAGCGCGCGCTTCACCGCCCGCATCGCCTCGATCTCCACGGGCGTGCGCGACAGGCCCAGGTACGCCGCCTTGCTGCGCCCCACCCCGTGCTCGCTGCTGATGCTGCCGCGGCTCGCGGCCACCCGCTCGAGCACCGCGCGGGTGACCGCGTCGCCGGCGTCCCCGACGTCGAGGATGTTCACGTGCAGGTTGCCCTCGTTGAGGTGCCCGAACAGGACCGGTCGGGCGTCCGGCGCGACCGCGGCGACGACCGCCGGCAGCTCGGTGACGAAGGCGTCGAGCTCGGCGAGCGGCAGGCACACGTCGAGCTTGACCGGCACCCCCTCGGCGCTGATCGACTCGGTGTGCTTCTCCCGGTAGTCCCACAGCGCCCGCCGGGTGGGGCCGTCGGTGCCGACGGTGGCGTCGAGCATCCCCTCGACCTCGGCGAGCGCCTCCATGAGCGCGTCCGCCGGGTCGGTCGTCGCCGACACCTCGACGAGCAGGTACGCCGGGTGCGGACGGTCGAACGGCCGCCCGAGCCCGCTGTGCCGCATCACCAGCTGCAGGCCCTCGTCGTACACGACCTCGGCCGCGGACAGGTCGGGCAGCGCCGCCTTGAGCTGGCGCAGGACGGTCAGCGCGGACGCCGTGCCGTCGACCGCGACGAGCGCGACCGCCCGCTCGCGCAGCTGCGGCCACAGGCGCAGCCGCAGCCGGGTGATCACGCCGAGCGTGCCCTCGCTGCCGACGAGCAGCTGGGTGAGGTCGTAGCCGGTCTGGTCCTTGGCCAGGCCCTCCAGCCGGCGTATCACGGACCCGTCGGCGAGCACCGCCTCGAGGCCGGCGACCTGCCCGGCCATCGAGCCGTAGCGCAGCACCCGGATGCCGCCGGCGTTGGTGGCCGCGAGCCCGCCGGCCGTCGCGCTGTCGCGGGCCGCCAGGTCGACCCCGAACTCCAGCCCGGCCGCGCGGGCGTGGGCCTGCAGGTCGGCCAGCGTCACGCCCGCGCCGACGGTGACCTGCGACGCCTCGACGTCGACCGGCTCGACGTCGGTGAGCCGGCGCAGCGACAGCAGCACCTCGCCCCCGGCCGGGACGGCGGCGCCGACCAGCCCGGTGTTGCCGCCCTGCAGCACGACCGCGGCGCCGTGGGCGCGGCACAGCCGCACGACCTCGGCGACCTGCGCGGTGTCGGCCGGGCGGACGACGGCGGCGGCCCGGCCGGAGTAGCGGCGGGTCCAGTCGGTCTCGTAGGAGCCGGTGACGTCGGGCTCGGTGAGCACGTGCCCCTTGCCGACGGCGGCGCGCAGCGCGTCGAGCAGCCCGTCGGCCACGCGCGGCGCCGGGACGGCGGGTGCTGCGG
>JALYMN010000494.1 GCA_030773675.1 Actinomycetota bacterium | reverse complement strand
GGCGGGTCCGCGCCGCGCCAGCCCCGGCGGACCGGGCCGGATGCGCCCGAGCTCGTCGTCGGGCGCAACCCGGTCGTCGAGGCGCTGCGCGCGCGGGTCCCCAGCACCGCCCTGTACGTCGCGCAGGGCACGACCGCGGACGAGCGGGTGTCCGAGGCCGTGGCGCTGGCCGGCAAAGCCGGGACGGCGCTGCTCGAGGTGACCCGGCTGCAGCTGGACAAGATGACCGGCGGCCAGCTGCACCAGGGCCTCGCGCTGCAGGTGCCGGCGTACGAGTACCTGCACCCCGACGACCTGCTCGCCCGGGCGCAGGAGGCGGACCAGCCGCTGCTGGTGGCCCTGGACGGCGTCACCGACCCGCGCAACCTCGGCGCCGTGGTGCGCAGCGCCGCCGCCTTCGGGGCGCAGGGGGTGCTGGTGCCGGAGCGCCGGTCCGCCGGGCTGACCGCGGCGGCCTGGCGCACCTCGGCCGGCGCCGCCGCGCGCCTGCCGGTCGCGCGGGCGACCAACCTGACCCGCACGCTGACGGCGTACAAGGAGGCCGGCCTGTTCGTCGCCGGGCTCGCAGCGGACGGCGACGTGGCGCTCGACGATCTCGAGGTGGCGGCGTCCCCGCTCGTGCTGGTCGTCGGCAGCGAGGGCGAGGGCCTGAGCCGGCTGGTGGCGCAGAGCTGCGACCTGACGGTGTCGATCCCGATGGTGGGGCCGACCGAGTCGCTCAACGCGGGCATCGCGGCCGCGGTGGCCCTCGCCGAGGTGGCCCGGCGGCGGCGCTCGACTCCGACGACCGTGTGACGTCGTCCGGCCCCGGGTAGGCAGGTCGGGCACGAGCAGTCAGTCGATCACCACGCCGGGCTCCTCGCTGGATCACGGTCGGTGGACAGCCTGACGACCGTAGAGTCGGCCCGTCCTGGACCGGCTCCCGCTCCGACGGAGGCACTCCGTGCGCCTGCGCGACCCCGCGGCTCGACCGACCGGCCCTCCTGCGCCGCGCGGCGGTGGCGCGTCCGAGCTCGTGGTCGAGCCGACGGTGCTCCGCCCCGCCCTCGTCGCCGACGAGGTGACCGGGCTGGTCGAGCTGGTCGAGCTCGCCGACCCGGACGAGGTCGCGGCCGCCGAGATCGCCGCCGAGGTGGAGGCGGAGGTCGCCCAGCAGGTCGCCAGCCAGCGCCTGGCCGAGGAGCTCGACCAGGCCGAGCAGCTCGTCGGCGAGCTCGAGAGCGAGGTGCGCGACGCGGCGGCCCAGGCCGACCACGAGCCCCTCGACGAGACGCCGCACGCCTCCGCCGTCGACACCCGGCTGGTCCTGGCGGCCCGCGGGGGCGACGACGAGGCGCTGACCGAGCTGCTCAACAAGTACCGTGGCTTCACCCGGGTCAAGGCGCGCAGCTACTTCCTCGTCGGTGGCGACCGCGAGGACATCGTCCAGGAGGGCATGATCGGCCTGTACAAGGCCGTGCGCGACTTCGACCCCGAGCACTCGACGTCGTTCCGCGCCTTCGCCGAGCTGTGCGTCACCCGGCAGATCATCACGGCGATCAAGACGGCCACACGGCAGAAGCACGGGCCGCTCAACGACTACGTGTCGTTCTCCCGCCCGCTGCCCGGCGAGGAGGAGGGCGAGCGCACGCTGGCCGACGTCCTGCCGAGCGGCGGCGGGGACGACCCGGCCGACCTGGTCATCGGTGGCGAGCGGATACGCGCGCTGCAGGCCCACTTCGACGACGTGCTGTCCGACCTCGAGACCGAGGTGCTGCGCCTGTACGTCGAGGGCGAGAGCTACCAGGAGATCGCGGAGCGGCTGCAGCGGCACGTGAAGTCGATCGACAACGCACTGCAGCGCATCAAGAAGAAGCTCGAGCAGCACCTCAGAGCCCGCGCGGTCGCCGACGCGGGCTGAGCCCGACCGGGGCTATCCTCGCCCGCACGCCGGCCGGCGTGGCGCAGCCCGGTAGCGCAACCGACTTGTAATCGGTAGGTCGTCGGTTCGAGTCCGACCGCCGGCTCACTACGGCTCTGACCTGCGCGACCGTAGCCGAGTCGGTCCGCGTGTTGTCAAGCATGCCGCTTCTACAGACACCTACAGTGCGCCCGGGGCGACTGCTTGTCGCGGTCGCGCGGAGGGGGTCGCCGTGCCTGCGCTGGTGGACCAGGGCGAGGAGTGGGCGTCGTGGCTGCGCTCGTGGGAGCGCTCGCTGCGCGCTAGGTCCCTGTCGCCGAAGACCGTGCAGCTCTACCTGGCCGCCGGCCGCGAGCTGGTCAGCTACTTGGACGAGCGGGGTGGGCCGGAGCGCCCGGCCCAGCTGACCCGCGCCGACGTCGAGGGGCTGCTCGTCACGCTCGCCGACCGCGGCCGCACGCCCTCCGGCGTGGCGATGCTCTATCGGAGCTTGCAGCAGCTCATGCGCTTCCTCGGCGAGGAGGGGGAGCTGCCGACGAGCCCCATGCAACACATGCGACCGCCTGTCGTCCCTGAGCCGTCCACCAGAGTCCTGACCGACGACGAGTTGCGCGCGCTGCTCGCCACCTGCGCCGGCCGCGACTTCGTCGATCTCCGGGATACCGCGCTGCTGCGTCTGTTCATCGCCACCGGCGGCCGGCGCGCCGAGATCGTCAAGCTGCACGTCACCGACGTCGACCTCGTCACCGACACGGTGCGGCTGCTCGGCAAGGGGCGGCGGGAGCGCACTGTCAGCCTCTCGCCCAAGACCGCGCAGGCCCTCGAGCGCTATCTGCGCGCCCGGCGCCGCGACCGCTGGGCCGACCGCGAGGAGCTGTGGCTGGCCGAGAGAGGACGTGGCCCCCTGGGCTACAGCGGCGTGGCGCAGATGCTCACCCGCCGCGGGCGGCTCGCCGGCCTCGGAGACCTGCACCCGCACATGTTCCGCCACGCAGCGGCGCACGACTGGCTCGCCGCCGGCGGCAGCGAGTCCGACCTCATGAAGAACATGGGTTGGCGCAGTCCGCAGATGCTCCGGCGCTACGGCGCCAGCCTCGCCGAGGAGCGGGCGCGGGAGGCCGCCCGCCCGCTCAACCGCGGGGACCGGGTATGAGCGACGGCTCCGCCTTCCTGGCTCTAGGTGAACTGCTGTCCACCGTGCTCGGGCCCGGCTTTGACAACGCCAACACCCTCCCGCAGGCGATGCAGCGACTTAGCAAGGTCCGTCCACCCGTGCTGCAGCTCGTGTGCGCCAATTGCAGGAACCCTGGGTCAAGGGTGGGCGAGGTCCACGCTGTACAGGGTCGCCTGCTGAAGTACTGGTCGATCAGGCGCGAGCTGCCCCGC
>JALYMN010000493.1 GCA_030773675.1 Actinomycetota bacterium | reverse complement strand
GGCGCAGGTGCCGTCAGCGGCGTCGCTCGCGGTCGCGCTGCGCCAGCGGGCGCCCGAGCCCGGTCAGGTCGACCGGCTGCTGGGGGAGCGGCGGCTGGTCCGTACCTGGGCGATGCGCGGCACGCTGCACCTGCTCGACGTGCGCGACGCGCCGGCGTACCTGGCGCTGCTCGCCGCCGCGCGCACGTGGGAGAAGGGCGCCTGGTAGAAGGCGTTCCTGGACGCCGGTCGGCTGGAACGGCTCACGGACGCGGTGGTCCGGCTGCTCGACGTTCCCGTGCTCACCCGCGAGCAGCTCACCCAGGGCGTCGTCGAGCTCACCGGCGACCCCGGGCTCGGCGAGCTGCTGCGCAGCGGGTGGAGCGCCGTGCTCAAGCCGCTGTCCTGGCAGGGCCTGCTCTGCCAGGGCCCGCCCGACGGCCAGCGGGTAACGTTCACCAGCCCGCGCACGTGGGTGGCCGGCTGGCCCGGCCTGCCGCCGCTCGACGAGGCGGCCGCGGTCGGGGTCGCGGCGTACCTGGCCGCGCACGGGCCGGCGAGCCCGGAGGCGTTCGACCAGTGGCTGCTGCGCGGCGCGACCCGCAGGGCCGTCCTGCGCGGCTGGTTCGCGGACCTCGCGCAGGTGGACGTCGAGGGCGAGCGGCTGTACGCCCGGCCCGAGGACGTCGACGACCTCGCCGGGACGGCGCCGTCGGACGTCGTGCGCCTGCTGCCCGCGTTCGACCAGTACCTGCTCGGCCCCGGGACGGCGGACCTGCACGTCCTCGCGCCGTCCCGCCGCGGCGAGGTCAGCCGCGCGGCCGGCTGGATCGCGCCCGTCGTCGTCACCGCGGGCGCGTCGCGGGGACCTGGTCGGCCGAGGCGGACCGCATCGACGTCCGGTTCGCCGAGTCCGGCGACGTCCCCCGGGACGCGCTCGAGCGCGAGGCCGACCGCCTGGCGGCGGCGGCGTCCGGCGCGCCCCGACGGCTGACCGTCGAGGTGGGCTAACCGTCCCGCGGGCTTCTGGCCCGGCACTGAGCCATGACACGCGTAGCGCCGTCGTCCGCCGGCCGCACCGACCCGTACCGTCGCGCGGTGCCCACGCTCGAGGACGTCGCCCGGCTCGCGGGGGAGCTCCCGCAGGTGGTCCAGGCCGAGCGGCGCGGGCTGCGCACCTGGTCCGTGGGCCGCACGACCTTCGCCTGGGAGCGTCCGCTGACGAAGGCCGACGTCCGGCGGCTCGCCGGTGCGCCCGCCCCTCCCGGGCCGCTGCTCGCCGTCCGGCTGGCGGACCTGCACGAGACACAGGCGGTCCTCGCGGCGCGTGACCCCGGCGTGTTCACGATCGCGCACTTCGACGGCTACCCGGCCGTGCTCCTGGAGCTCGACGTCGTCAGCCGCGCCGTGCTGGCCGACGTGCTGCTGGACGGCTGGGCCGCTGCTGCCCCGCCCGCTGCCGTGGCCGCGCACCGCGACCGGCGTCGCCGAGCGCGCTTCAGGCCGATTTGAGCTCGCGGTGCAGGAGCCGGAGCCATCCGAGTGCGAGCGGCAGCCCGATCCAGATCGACGCCGCCACCGCGAGGCGGGCCGAGGCACCGGCGTCCATGTCGTGCGTCCGCAGCGCCAGCGAGGTGACGGTCAGGTCGATCCACTCACCAGCCCGACGAACGGTGTTGATGTTCGCGGCGAGGATCGTCCAGACCGCCGGCAGCGCGAAGTACGTCACGATCGCCCCGGCCGAGTTCATGATCAGCATTCCCAGGGCGAGGCCTTGCAGGACGCCGAGCAGCTGCAGCACCACGATGTCGCGCACGGCGCCCAGCCCGAAGGCCCAGTCGCCGGCGCCGTCCTGCAGCACCTGCCCGAGCTGGTTGCCGACGGCGGCCAGGGCGAGGGCGACGCCCACCGCGGAGAGGCCGAGGAGCACGACGCCCAGCAGCTTCGCGACGACCACGCGTCCCCGGTGAGGCTCGAGGGTGAAGGTCACCAGCCCGGTCCGCTGCCCCCACTCGCTCGTCACGGTCAGGATGCCGAGGATCGGCAGCAGGACGCCCTGCGGCGTGCCGGTCGCGTTGACGAAGCTGTCGTAGGTGAGCTCGTCCGGCGGACCCGTGAGCAGGAAGATCGTGACAACGGCTGCGGTGATCAGCGTGATGGCGACGAGCAGCCACCGGCCGGAGCGGGTGTCGACGAGCTTGCGCAGCTCGACCTGCAGCAAGCGTGCCATCGGCACCCGGTCGCCGGTCGGCGGCGTCGGGACCGCGGTCGGAGTCGTCTGCAGCGCGCTCACGCCGGCACTCGTTCGGTCACGCGCTCGCGGGCGTCGTCGGCCGTGAGCGACAGGAACATCTCCTCCAGCCCCGCCCCCTGCGCGGGGCGCAGCTCAGTCAGGACGACGCCCGCGGCGGCCGCGGCCCGGCCGACGTCCTCGGCGCTGCGGTCGGTCTGCAAACCGCCGCCCGGCGCCCGGCTGAAGCTGATGCCGGCGGCCGTGAGGGCGCGGGCGAGCGCCGCCTCGTCCAGGCCACGGACGAGCACCGCCGCCGACGCGAGCAGCGCCTCCTTCGGGCCCCGGGCCACGATCCGGCCGCGCCCGATGACGAGGAGCTCGTCGGCGACGGCCTCCACCTCGTGCAGAAGGTGTGAGGACAGCAGCACCGTGCCGCCCCTGTCGGCGAAGTCGCGCAGCAACCTCCGCATCCAGCGGATCCCGGCGGGGTCCAGGCCGTTGGCGGGCTCGTCCAGAACGAGGACCTGCGGGTTGCCCAGAAGGGCGTGCGCGATCCCGAGCCGCTGCCGCATGCCGAGCGAGTAGTCGCCGAGCCGCCGCTTGGCCTCCGCCGGCTTCAGGCCGACCCGCTCGAGCATCTCGTCGGCCCGCGCACGGGGCAGGCCAATGAGCAGCGCGGCGAGGGCGAGCACCTCGCGTCCGGTGCGGCCGTTGTGCTGGGCCGACGCGTCCAGCAGCACCCCGACGTGCCGGCCGGGGTTCGGGATGTCCCGGTAGGGGACCCCGAGCACCGCGGCGCGTCCGGCGGTCGGCGGCGTCAGGCCCACCAGCATGCGCATCGTCGTGGACTTGCCCGCGCCGTTGGGGCCGAGGAAACCGGTGACCAGCCCCGGCTCGGCGCGGAAGCTCACGTCGTCCACGGCGGTGTAGGCGCCGTACCTCTTCGTCAGCCCCTGGGCCTCGATCATGTCGTCCCCCTCTCGGCCCGGACCGTACTGCCGGCGGAGGTGGCTTCCGGGCCGTTCCACAGGACCGTGCCGGAGCCGCTCCGAGTGGACGATCCGCACGTCGTCGTCGCCTGCTCGTCGGCGCACGACGCTCGCCTGCGTCAGCCCGCGGCGCTCCCGCAACGCAGAGCGGGCGGAGCCGATCGGACGCCGCCACGCGTCGACGCGACCCCTGGGGCGTGCTGGCGGCAGGCAGATGCGCCGCCCGGCCGCGGGCGGTCGGCGGCGGTGGTCAGCGGCAGGACGCCGGCAGTGCGGCAGGTCGAGGTCCTCCGGGTCGTCGCGCGGGTCGCCGGCACGCACCTTGCGTCCACGAGCGCGATGAGGGGGGCCTGTTTCCCGGCGTCGTCCTCGACCAGGCGGGCGGTACGTGCGCACGACGCTGCGGTAGTCCATGTTGTGGTGGAAGGCGAGCGCTCCAGGACGAGTCCGTCGGTCAGCGTGGTCGTGACGCAGACCCGCAGCCCCGTATCGGAAGCGGTCCGCAGCGCCCGCCGCGGTCGAGCCGTGCAGGTACAGGGCGTCGCCGACGCGGGCGCGCCGGTCGGGCAGCACGACGAGTTCACCGTCGGCGACGAACCCGACGTGACCGACCAGCGCCTCGTCCAGGACGGTCAGAAGGCCAGCTGGAGCAGCCAGGCGGCCCCGCCGACGACCGTGAGGGCGACGGCGAGCAGGTAGGCGGCGATCCAGACGAAGCCGCGCACCGGCCGGCCGGACGCAGGCTGGAGCTCCCGCAGCTCCAGCACGGGACCGGGTGTCCGGCGGTACCAACCGTTGACCACGACGTCCTGGTCCAGCAGTCGGGGCACCTCGAGCAGGCCGAACAGGCTGCGGGCGAACGGCCAGGGCTGGAGGTAGAGCACCGGGACGAACCCGCTCTCGTCCTGCACGACGAGGTCGGGTGACAGGGCGTAGCCCGGGGTGCCCCGGCCGATCACGCGGCCGCGGACCTGGACCAGCGCCCCGGTCACCGGACCCGCGTCCAACCGGGTCAGCAGCGACGCCACGCGGTCGACGGGCTGGGCTGTGCCCAGGGGGTGGGCGAACGCGACCCGCACCAGCAGGGCGACACCCAGGACGACCACGGCCTGTGCCAGGCGCAGGTGGTCGTCGGCGTCCCAGGCGAGCAGCGCCAGCACCAAGGCCGCGACCGGGCCGCCGCGTACCAGGAGCTCGAGGGCGAACCGTCGGCGCGCCCGCGACAGCTCTTCCCCGCGACAGGAGGCGGCGACGTCGTTCGCGCTCCACTGCTGCGGCGCGCCGGGCAGCCCGCTGTCCTCGAGGGCAGCGATGCGACGGACCACGAGCGGATGCGTGGAGAACAGCTGCTGGAAGCGTGCCCACGGGTTGCAGGTGTCCCAGCGCAGCGCTCCGACGACCTCGCGGGCGTCGAGGCCCTGCTCGGTCGCCGCCAGGACGGTGACCCCCTGTGCCGGGTCGGCGATGCCGAGAACGCTGGCGGCGCGCATCCGACGGTGCCGGCGCTCCTGCACGGCGTGCGCCTTCTTCCGGGCACGGTCGCCGCTGCCCTCGACCTCCTCAGCTCTGACCGCCCGTTCCGCGTCGACCTGGCCCATGCCGTAGCCGATCTTGACGAGGGCGCTGCACAGCGCGTCGCCGTCGCCGGTGACCCGGCAGCTCCAGTGGTCGGCACCGAGCTCGCGGCCGCGGCTCAGCGCGAGCACCGCGACCTGCGCCAGCAGGTACCCGACGTAGGCCACGAGCGCCGGCACGAGTCCGTTCGAGTTGGACCGCAGCGCCAGGTGGGCGTAGTACAGGACCAGGGGGATCGTGGTGGCGACGGCCATGACCACCACGTCGTTCTGGCGCACGTGGCCGACCTCGTGGCTGATCACCGCGTCGAGCTCGCGCTCGTCCAGCCGCTCGAGCAGGCCCCGGGTCACCCAGATCCTTGCGTTGCCACGCGTGTGCCCGAAGGTGAAGGCGTTCGGCGTCCCGTCGTCCACCACGCCCAGGCGCACCGGCCGCACCCCCGCCTCCCTGCAGCGCCGCGCGACCAGCACGCCCAGCACGTGGTCCGTCGCGTAGCCGTCGCCCCGGCGCGGCACCTCCGTGGCCGGGACCAGCCACTGGACGAGGTAGGGGGAGACGGCCCACTGAGCGGCGACCACCAGCAGCGACAGCACCAGCGGCACCCAGACCGGCACCCCCAGCTCGACCAGCACGGCGCCGCCGGCGGCGAGCAGCGAGGTGAGCAGCGCCAGCGAGAGGACCGAGCGACGCAGCACGTACCCGGTCATGACACTCCTCGGCCTGCCGACGCGGCCAGACGGTAAGGCGCACGCTGACGTCGCGACACCGCCGTTCGGGTCGACGCAGCGCGGTCTCGACGGCGGCACGGAGGCCGCCCGTCGCGCCGTCGGGTCGACGCAGCCCGTGCGCAGGGGCCGGCGGGCGGCGGCACGTCCCGGTCAGACCAGGACAGGCGCCCTCACGCGTCCAGCTTCACTAGGTCGGCCCCAGGCGTGCCGCGCCACGCCTCCGTGTCGGCGGAGTCCTCCTCTTGCGGAGCAGCCGTGCGGGTCCCCCTCCCCGCCGGGACCGTACTGCCGGCGGGGGTGGCCCCCGGGGCGTTCCACAGGGCCGTGCCGGAGCCGCCCCTAGGGTGGCGCCCGTGTCGCGCCCCGTGGTCCTGCTGGCCGAAGAGCTCGCCCCGTCGGTGGTGGCCGCGCTCGGTGACGACGTGGAGGTGCGGGAGGTCGACGGCACCGACCGGCCCGCGCTGCTGCGGGCCCTCGCCGACGCGGCCGCGCTCGTCGTCCGCAGCGCGACGCAGGTCGACGCGGAGGCGCTGGCGGCGGCGTTCCGGCTGCAGGTGGTCGCCCGTGCCGGTGTCGGGCTCGACAACGTCGACGTGCCCGCGGCGACGGCCCGGGGCGTGCTCGTCGTCAACGCGCCGCTGTCGAACGTCGTGAGCGCGGCCGAGCAGGCCGTCGTGCTGCTGCTCGCCTGCGCGCGCCACACCGCGGCGGCGAGCGCGGCGCTCAAGGCAGGCCGCTGGGAGCGCAGCCGCTGGACCGGCGTCGAGGTCGACGGCAAGACCGTCGGGGTCGTCGGCCTCGGCCGCATCGGGGTGCTCGTCGCGCAGCGCATGGCCGCCTTCGGCTGCCGCCTGCTCGCCTACGACCCCTACGTCCAGCCGGCCCGTGCCGCGCAGCTCGGCGTCCATCTCGTCGACCTCGAGACGCTCATGCGCGAGAGCGACTTCGTCACCGTCCACCTGCCCCGGACCCCGGAGACGGTCGGCCTCATCGGCGACCACGAGCTCACGGTGTGCAAGCCGACGCTGCGGCTGGTCAACGCGGCCCGGGGTGGGCTCGTCGACGAGGACGCCCTCGCGCGTGCGCTGAAGGAGGGCCGGGTCGCCGGCGCAGGTCTCGACGTCTTCGTGACCGAGCCCTGCACCGACTCACCTCTGTTCGCCTTCGACTCCGTCGTCGTCACGCCGCACCTCGGCGCCTCAACCGTCGAGGCGCAGGACAAGGCCGGCCTCGCGGTGGCCCGCTCGGTGCGCCTCGCCCTGCAGGGCGACTTCGTCCCGGACGCCGTCAACCTCGCCGGCGCCGGCCCGGTCACCGACGCGCTGCGCCCCTTCCTGCCGCTTGCCGAGCAGCTCGGCCGGGTGTTCAGCGCGCTCGCCGGCCACCTCGCCAGCCGCCTGGTCGTCGAGGTGCGCGGGGAGCTCGCCGAGCACGACGTCGCGGTGCTCCAGCTCGCCGCGCTCAAGGGCGTGTTCACCGGGGTCGCCGAGGAGCAGGTCACCTTCGTCAACGCCCCCGCGCTCGCGGCCGAGCGGGGCACCGAGGTGCAGCTCGTGACCGACCCGGACAGCCCCGACTACCGCAGCCTCCTCACCCTGCGCGGGGTGCTGCCGACCGGGCAGGAGGTCACGGTGTCGGGCACGCTCAGCGGACGCCGGCAGGTGCAGCGGCTCACCGAGGTGATGGGCTTCGACGTCGAGGTCGTCCCGTCCGGGCACCTGCTGTTCCTGCGGTACGTGGACCGGCCCGGCGTCGTCGGCACGGTCGGCGCCACCCTCGGCGAGGCCGCCGTCAACATCGCCTCCGCGCAGGTGGCGCGCGCTGAGCAGGGGGGCGGGGCGCTCATGGTGCTCACCGTCGACGACGCCGTCCCGCCGGACGTGCTGGAGCGCATGGCCGGGGCCATCGGCGCCGAGCAGGTGCGGGCGGTCGACCTGTGACGACGCTGAGCGCTCCCGACGGCACCCGGCTGGCCTACACATCGCAGGGCTCCGGCCCGCCGCTGCTCTGCCTGCCCGGCGGCCCCGGCCGGGCCGGCGCCTACCTGGAGGACCTCGCCGGCCTGGCCGACGTCCGCACGCTCGTCGTCCTGGACAACCGGGCCACCGGGCGCTCTCAGGTGCCGGCGGACCCGGCCAGCCTGCGCTTCGACCGGCTCGCCGGCGACGTCGAGGCGCTGCGCGAGCACCTCGGCGTCGAGCAGGCCGAGGTCCTCGGGCACTCGGCGGGCACGCTCGTGGCCCAGGCCTGGGCCGCCAACCACCCCGAACGGGTGCGCGCGCTGGTGCTCGTCACGCCGTCGGGGCGG
>JALYMN010000492.1 GCA_030773675.1 Actinomycetota bacterium | reverse complement strand
ACGCCCTCGGGCATGACGGTGGGGACCAGCGTCGCTCGGCTGCGCGCGTGTACGGCGCCCGGCTCAGGCTCCACCCGCCGAACTCCGACCACGCCGACAGCTACACGGTCGCGGGCGTGTCGATGGTCGCCACCTGTCGGGCAGCACGGATCAGGACACAGTCGTGGCCCTCGTCAAGGGCACTGCACCGGACCCTGAGCCTGGCCGGGGACCTTGCCGCTCCCCGAGACGGCACTACAGCGATTACGGTTCATCGAGTGGCAGGTCCGACGTCCATCCGTTTGGAGGCGACGGTTGTCGATCGCCCGGTGTCCTACGTATCGCGGCATCCGGGGTCCAGCCGGTCCCCGGTGGTCGCACGGTACGTGGAGCGGTACTGCAGGTCGCGACCCGAGGAGCGGCGTGTGACCGTCACGAGGAACGTGAGCGACTTCGCGCGCCTCGACGGGCAGTGGCGCGTTGAGAGCCGTCCGCACTCGGGCGTCGTCATAGTGACGGAACGCTCGTTCCCGCAGAGCCGGGGCCTCGTCGGCGCCCTGGTGCGGTGCGCTCCTCGCTGCGGAGAGTGAGGGGGCGCTGCCCGCGCCCGGCGAGGTGCTCTACCTCCAGGCGGACGGCGCGCGAGACCCAGCGTCGTCCTGACCGCGTGCCCCACTCGACGCCTCGTCCGCGCCAGGAACGCCAGTTCGGTGACGGTGCCTCGCGGGGGGCGGGTCGCCCTGACCGCGGTGTCAAGCTGGGGACAGTCCCCCAATGCCCCCAATGCGGCGCAAGCCAGCCACCCGCGGCAGGCGGTCGCTCCTGGCGGCGCAGCGGCCAGCTGCGCGACCCGCGACCGTCCCCCGACGGCTGATCGTGCCCGACGTCCATAACGGGCGCCTATGGACGGCGGGCAGCCCTGGCCCGAGCGCTGAGCGGCAGGCGCGCATCGCGGCATGAGCGGACGGTCGGGCGGGTCCCGAGCTTGTGGAAGCCGCGGATCTGCACGTGGACCATCTCCGCGTCAGGCGCTGGACGATCAGTCGACGCCTGGGGCGCGTCGCGTTGGCGGCGGGCGGCGCAGCGAGGGCGGGAAGTAGCGGGCACCCGATCCCTGCGCTGCGAGCATGTCGCCGGGGTTCGACAGCGCGCAGGTGCGCAGTGACAGGCAGCCGCAGCCGATGCAGCTGGTGAGGCCGTCGCGGAGCTTCTGCAGACCGGCGATCTGCTCGTCGAGCCGGGTCTGCCAGGTCCGCGACAGCCGAGCCCAATCCGCTTTCGTCGGCGTGCGGCCGGCGGGCAGAGCGTCGAGGGCAGTGCGGATCTCCTTGAGGGACAGGCCGACGTTCTGGGCCTCCCGCACGAAGGAGAGCCGTACCAGGACGCTTCGCGGGTAGCGCCGCTGTCCACCGGCCGAGCGCACGGAGGCAACGAGCCCCTGCTGCTCGTAGTAGCGCAGCGCGGAGGTGGCGATGCCGGCGCGGCCTGCCACCTCGCCGATCGTCAGGAGGCCCCGCCCGTCCATCGCCGCTCCTCCGTGACCTCAAGCGGACTTGAACTACAGCTGTCACCCATGACGTTGTCGAACCACTCGCCCACCGCCCTGGTGACCGGCGCCTCGCGCGGCTTCGGTCACGCCCTCACCGCCACGCTCGTCCGGCGCGGGTGGCACGTCGTCGTGAACGCCCGCGACGCCGACCGCCTGTCCCGCTCCGTCGCCGCCCTGCCGCAACCCGCTGCCGTCACGGCGATCCCCGGGGACGTCGTCGACCACGAGCACCGCCTCGAGCTCGCCCGCGCGGTTGCCACCCGCGGCCGGCTCGACCTGCTTGTGCACAACGCCAGCGTGCTCGGACCCAGCCCTCTCCTCCCGCTCGCCGACCACCCGCTGCCCGAGCTGCTGGAGGTCTTCAAGGTCAATGCGCTCGCGCCGATCGCCCTCACACAACTGGTGCTCGCGGCGCTTCGCGCGACCCGTGGGCGGGTCGCGCACGTCTCGTCCGACGCCGCCGTCGAGGCGTACGAGGGCTGGGGAGCGTACGGCGCCGCGAAGGCCGCCCTCGACCACGCCGCCCGGGTGCTGGCCGTGGAGGAACCGGACGTACGGAGCTGGTCCTTCGACCCCGGCGACATGCGGACCGAGCTGCACGCCCTGGCCGAACCCGGGGTCGACCTGTCGAACCTCCCGCTTCCCGAGGACGTCGTGCCGGCGCTGCTCCGGCTGCTCGACGAGGACCTCCCCAGCGGCCGGTACACCGCTGCGGCACTCACTTCAGCGCTGTCCTCATGACCACCGTCGACTTCGTCCTCCCCGACGGCAGCGAGGCCGCCGAGCCGCCCGAGCAGCGCGGCCTCTCCCGCGACGGTGTGCGGCTGCTCGTGGCGCGCCCGACCGGGATCGAACACCGCCGCTTCTCCGAGCTCCCCGATCTGCTGGAACCGGGCGACCTCGTCGTCGTGAACACCTCCGCTACGCTCGCCGCGGCGCTCGACGTGCAGCGTGCGGGCAGCCCCGCCGTCCTGCACGTCTCCGGCGTCCTCGACGACGGCGACTGGGTCGTCGAGCTGCGCCTGGTCGACGGACCCGACCTCACCGCCCGCGGCGGGGAGCGCGTCACGCTGCCTGGCGACCTCCGCCTCCGGCTGCGGGCGGCATACCCGGACCCCTCGGCCGACCGGTCCCGCCTGTGGCGGGGAACCCCCTCGCGCAAGGCGGACGTCGTGGCGCACCTCGCGGCGCACGGCCGCCCCATCGGCTACCGGTACCTCGCCGGCCGCTACCCGCTGCGCGACCTTCAGACGGTGTTCGCCCGACAGCCCGGCAGTGCCGAGATGCCGAGCGCCGGCCGGCCGTTCACCGCCGACACGGTGCTGCAGCTGGTCACCCGCGGCATCGCCGTCGCCCGCTGGTGCTGCACACCGGGGTGTCGAGCCCGGAGGCCCACGAGCCGCCGGCCCCCGAGCGCTACGCCGTGCCGGCCGCCACCGCCCGTGCGGTGGAGAGCACACGCGCGGCGGGCGGGCGGGTGGTAGCCGTCGGGACGACCGTTGTCCGCGCGCTCGAGACCGTCGCGGCACCCGACGGCACGGTACGCGCCGGCCGCGGCTGGACCGACCTCGTCCTCGGTGCCGACCACCCGGCCCGGGTGGTGACCGGGCTCGTTACGGGCCTGCACGCACCGCAGGCCAGCCACCTGCTGCTCCTCGAGGCAGTCGTCGGGCCCCAACTCCTGCGAGCGGCGTACGACGCCGCGGTGGCTCGCCGGTACCTGTGGCACGAGTTCGGGGACAGCTCGCTATTCCTGCCCTGAGCAGCGCCCTCTGGTAGACCCGGCGCACGTCGGTCGGAGCGGAAGGCGGGACGCGTGGGCTGCGCCTGGCCCTGACGTCCCTGCGACCGATCACCGGCCCGACGCGCTGCTCCGCGCCCGCCGGCAGGCTCCTGTGCGACGCCGCTGAGGTGCTCCTCGCCCGGGTCCTGCCCCACTACACGAGCATCGCTGAGCCCTTCGGTGGTCGCGAGGGTGGGCGCACGCTTGAGTCGGCGACGAGACCGCGGACAGACCTCGACCGAGGCGGGCGGCTCGCCGAGGGGTCCGACGCGGTCGGCCGATTCGCTTACGTGTTCTCCTCGAGCGCACTCCCTCCGGCCGTGCCGGCGACCCTGCCACGTCTCGCCCAGCTCGAGCCGTCCACCCTCGCGATGAGCCACGGTGGCTCCTACCACGGCGACGGCCGCCTGCGGCAGCTCGCGGCCGCGTGCGAGGACGCCGGCTGCCCGCCCTCGGGCGGACGCCGTTCCAGAACTGCCGAAGCGGGGCTTGACAAGCCGGCCGCACGAGAGCACCGTCCGAACGGTGTTAGACGAGAGTAACGCCGATTGGCGAGCTTCAAGACGGGCGGCGGCCAGCGAACGCATCTTGGCCGAGGCGTGGGCGGCCGCGCGCGAGCACGGCCTGGCCGCCTTATCGCTGCGCGACCTCGCGCGTCGGCTCGGCATGGCGGCGCCGTCGCTGTACTCCTACTTCGATTCCAAGCACGGGCTCTACGACGCTATGTACGCCGACGGCTGGCAGACGCTGCTCGCCTTGCAGCTCCCCGAGCCTGGCCCCGACC
>JALYMN010000491.1 GCA_030773675.1 Actinomycetota bacterium | reverse complement strand
CGTGTGCCGGAGCATCAAGACGCTGCGCCCGCCGTACGCCGAGCAGGTCACGCCGGACGACGTGCACGCCGCCGCGCTGCAGTACGTCCGCAAGGTCGCCGGGATGCGCGCCCCGTCGCCGGCCAACGCCGAGCTCTTCGACGCCGCGGTGGAGCAGGTCGCCGAGGCGACGCGTGCCCTGCTCGGCGGCCTGCGGGTCCGTCCCTCAGGCCGGACGGCGGGCGGGGCTCAGGCCGGGCGGCTGTAGAGCGCGTCGACGTCCTCGGCGAACTCCTTGAGCACGACCGCGCGCTTGAGCTTGAGCGACGGCGTGATCTGGCCGCCCTCCTCGGTCCAGTCGACCGGCAGCACCGAGAAGCGGCGGATCGCCTCCGCCTGCGACACCGCCGCGTTCGCGTCGTCGACGGCCTGCTGCAGCGCCGCCAGCACGTCCGGGTCGGACGCGGCCTGCGCCACCGGCAGGCCCTCCTGCTTGCCCCGGGCCTTGAGCCACGGCCCGAGCGCGTCGGCGTCTAGGGTGACGAGGCAGCCGATGTAGGGGCGCTGGTCGCCAACGACCATGCACTGGCTGACGAGCGGGTGCGCCCGCAGGCGGTCCTCGAGCACCGCCGGGGCGACGTTCTTGCCGCCCGCGGTGACGATGATCTCCTTCTTGCGGCCGGTGATGCTGAGGTAACCGTCGTCGTCGAGCGCCCCGAGGTCGCCGGAGTGGAACCAGCCGTCCCGGAGCACCTCCCTCGTTGCCTCCTCGTCGTGCCAGTAGCCGCGGAACACGTGCGGCCCGGCGAGCAGCACCTCCCCGTCGTCGGCGATGCGGACCGCGCCGCCGGGGGTGGGGCGGCCGACTGTGCCGATCTTCATTGCCGTCGGGGTGCTGAACGTGCTGGGCGCGCTGGTCTCGGTGAGGCCGTAGCCCTCGCAGATCGTGACGCCGACGCCGCGGAAGAAGTGGCCGAGCCGGCTGCCGAGGGGCGCCCCGCCGGAAAACGCGTACTGCACGCGCCCGCCCATGGCCGCGCGCAGCCGGGCGTAGACGAGCTTGTCGAACACGGCGTGCTGGAGCCGCAGCGCCAGGCCGGGGCCTCCGCGGTCGCGGGCCTCGCTGTGCGCGATCGCGACCCGCTCGGCCCGGTCGAAGACCGCGCCCTTGCCGTCGCCGTGCGCCTTCTGCTTCGCGGAGTTGTAGACCTTCTCGAAGACCCGGGGCACGGACAGCAGGAAGGTGGGCTGCACCTCGGCGAGGTCGGCAACGAGGTTCTTCGTGTCGGGGGTGTGGCTGAGCTGCACGCGGGCCTCGACGCAGGCGACCTGCACGAAGCGCGCGAAGACGTGGGCGAGCGGCAGGAAGAGCAGCGTCGACCCCTGCGGCCCGAACATCTGCGGGAGCACCGCGCCGGCCGAGCGGGCGACGGAGAGCAGGTTGCCGTGGGTGAGCTCGCAGCCCTTGGGCCGGCCGGTCGTGCCGCTGGTGTAGATGACGGTGGCGAGGCTGTCGGTCGTCACGCCGGCTCGCCGCCCGGCGACCTGCTGCTCCGGCACGGGGCGCCCGGACGCCGCCAGCTCCTCGATCCCGCCCGCGTCGATCTGCCAGACGGCCCGCAGGTCGGGCAGCCGCCCGCGCACCTGCTCCAGCGTCGCCGCGTGCGCCGGGGTCTCGACGACCGCCGCGACGGCACCCGAGTCGCCGAGGTTCCACTGCACCTGCTCGGCGGAACTCGTCTCGTACACCGGGACGGTCACCGCGCCGGCCGCCCAGACCGCGTAGTCGACGAGCGTCCACTCGTAGCGGGTGCGCCCCATGAGGGCGACCCGGTCACCCGGCTGCACGCCGGCGGCCACGAGGCCGGCGGCGAGCGCGTGCACCTCGATGGCGAACTCGCGGGTGGTCACCGGCGTCCAGCGGCCGTCGACCCGGCGGCGGAACAGCACGGCATCCGGGGCCGTGCGCGCGTGCTCGGTCACCGCGTCGGCCAGCGACGCGTCGTGCGGGACGTCGACGACGGCGGCGGACGTGTACGCGCGCACGACAGGCTCCTGCGGGGGCGGGAGAGGGTGGACGGCCGGAACGCTAGCGCGCCGGTAGGCGCCGCGCAGGCGCCCGGCGAGAGGCTCAAGAAGCGGGGCCGACGCGCCGAGACGACCTGCGTGCACCCTGACCAGCGGGCCCGGTGCGCGGCGTGCGCGGCGCTCGTCCGGCCCGGCGCGCCGTGGTGCACGCAGTGCTACGCGGACCTGCGCGACGACCCGGCCGGCGCAGGGCCGGTCGAGGGCGACCCGGACGACCTGGCGCCCGTGCGCGTCGACCTCGCGCCGGCGGGACAGGAGGAGCCGATCGCCCCCGCCGTCCGGC
>JALYMN010000490.1 GCA_030773675.1 Actinomycetota bacterium | reverse complement strand
CCGCCGACCGGACCACCGGCTGGGTGCAGGCGCACCTCGGCGGGGTGACCGGCGGCGCCAAGGACGTCGTGACCGCCCGGCTGCTCGACCCGCTCGAGGTGCTGCTCACCCAGTCGCCCTGGTGGCTCGTCGTCGCGGCCCTGCTCGCCCTGGCCGCCGTGCTCGGCGGCGCGCGGGCGACCGCGCCAACGGCGGTCTGCCTCGCGCTGCTGCTGGCCAGCGGGGTGTGGAGCGACGCTCTGGCCACGCTCGCGGCGACGCTGCTCGCCACCACCGCCGTCGTCGCCCTCGGGCTTGTCGTCGGCGTGCCGATGGGTCGCAGCCGCCGGCTGGACGCCTGGCTGCGCCCGGTGCTCGACGCGGGGCAGACGATGCCGCCGTTCGTCTACCTGGTCCCGTTCCTCGCGCTGTTCTCGGCCAGCCGGTTCACCGCCGTCGTCGCCGCCGTCGTGTACGCCGCGCCCGTCGCGGTCAAGATCGTCGCGGACGGCGTCCGCGCCGTGCCGGTTGCCGCGGTCGAGTCGGCCGCGGCGGTCGGCGCGACCCGGTGGCAGGTCGTGCGCACCGTGCAGCTGCCGCTGTCGCGCCGCTCGCTGGCGCTGGCGACCAACCAGGGGCTCGTGCACGTCCTGTCCATGGTCGTCGTCGGCGGGCTCGTGGGCGCCGGCGCGCTGGGCTACCAGGTCGTCGCCGGGTTCAGCCAGACCCGGCTCTACGGCAAGGGGCTGGCGGCCGGCGCGGCGATCGTGCTGCTCGGCGTCCTGCTGGACCGGGTCACGCAGTCGGCCGCCGCCCGCACCGGACGGCGCTACGCCCCGCCCGAGGACCGACCCCGCCGCCGCCCCGGCCGTGGGCTGACCGACGCCGCCCGCCGGCGTCCGCTACGGAGAGGCTCTCCCCGTGCCATTGCGCACAGCCCTGTCGTCCCCCGTCCGCAGCCTGCTCGCGACGGCGCTGGCCGCCGCCCTGGCCGGCTGCGGCGGAGCCACGATCGAGCAGCAGACGGCCGGCGCGCCCTCGGGCGGCTCCGCGACACCGTCCGGGCCCGCGTGCGGGACCGTCGACCTCGCGGTGTCCCCCTGGGTCGGCTACGAGGCCAACGCCGCGGTGATCAGCGAGATCGCTGAGACCCGGCTCGGCTGCACCGTCGTGCAGAAGGACCTCAAGGAGGAGATCGCCTGGCAGGGGCTCGGCACCGGCGAGGTCGACGCGATCGTCGAGAACTGGGGCCACGAGGACCTCAAGGACAAGCACGTGCGCGGCGACCGGACCGCCGTCGAGGCGGGGCCGACCGGCAACACCGGCGTCATCGGCTGGTACGTGCCGCCGTGGATGGCGCAGGAGTACCCCGACATCACCGACTGGCGCAACCTCAACAAGTACGCGTCGCTGTTCCGGACGTCGGAGTCCGGCGGCAAGGGCCAGCTGCTCGACGGCGACCCGTCGTTCGTCACCAACGACGAGGCGCTGGTCAAGAACCTCAAGCTCGACTACAAGGTGGTGTACGCCGGCAGCGAGGCCGCGCTCATCACCGCCTTCCGGCAGGCGGAGAAGGACAGGAAGCCGCTGCTCGGCTACTTCTACGACCCGCAGTGGTTCCAGTCGGAGGTGCGACTCGTCAAGGTCGACCTGCCGCCGTACACGCAGGGCTGCGACGCCGACCCGGAGAAGGTCGCCTGCGACTACCCCGAGTACGCCCTGGACAAGGTCGTGAGCCGCGAGTTGGCCGCGTCGAGCAGCCCGGCGTACGAGCTGGTCAAGGCGTTCCGCTGGACCAACGACGACCAGAACGCCGTGGCCCGGCTCATCGCGCAGGACGGCAAGTCGCCGGAGGAGGCCGCGCGGACCTGGATCGAGGACAACCCGGAGACGGTGGACCGCTGGCTGCAGGGCTCCGGCTGAACCTCCGGATGCCCCGCACGGGCGATGGGCTCCCGCCGCCCGCCGCCCGATGCCTGGAGGGTCGCCGCCGCGGCGACGTCTAGAGAGGGCAGCCCGATGCGCCGTGTGCAGACGTCCGTGTACCTGTTCTGGGTGACCCTGGCGCTGTCCAAGGCGCTCACCTTCTGACACCCGACCGGCACTCCCGCGGGCTGCGCGCGGCCTGCCCCTAGTCTGCCGCCGTGCCCGTCGCCCCTGCGCCCGGGAGCGGGCCGGCCGGACCCGCGCCGGCCCTCTCCGTGCCGCTGACCGACGCGCTGGCCGCGTGCGAGCAGGCCGCGGTCGCCCGGGTCGCCGAGGCGCTCGGCCC
>JALYMN010000489.1 GCA_030773675.1 Actinomycetota bacterium | reverse complement strand
GCCGAGCAGGGTCAGGGTCAGGAGGGCGACGCGAGCCGGCGGCAGGTGCACCGGGCGATTCTCGGCACAGAGGGGCGCCGGCACGAGCCCTTCCGGATGACCGGGTCGCGCAGGACAGGAAGACCTGCCCCGCCCGTCAGCCCCGGATCAGCCGGTCCCCCGCGCCTGACGCAGGGCGCGCCGGAGCGCAAGCACCGCGTCGACCGCCCGGTCCCCGTCGTTGCTCTGCACGGCCAGCAGCGCGACCGTCTCGTCGTCCTGCAGCTCGAGGTGCGCCCACGGCGCGCCCTCGGGCATCTCGACGCCGACGACGACCGCCCACGGCAGGAACTTCTCGCCCAGACCGTTGCGCACCCACACCCCGCGCTCGTCGGCGCTCACCCGGGCGCGGGTGAAGGCAAGCGGGACGGCGGCGATGAGGCAGCCGATCAGGAAGAACGCGACCTGGTCGGCCGGCCCGAAGGCGACGCCGTCCACCTCGCCGCGCGGCAGCAGCAGGGCGAGCACGCCGAACACCCCGACCACGAGCACCGCGACGGCCCGGCCGACCAGGACGAGGCGCTGCGGGCGCACGATCAGGGTCCCGCCCGGACCGGTCATGCCCGGGCTCCGGCCGGCGCGCGACCGCTGAGCGCGACGGCGACGAGGGTCAGCACGGCGCCCAGCACGGTGGAGGCCGACAGCCGGGCCGGCGCGAGCGGGAGCACCAGGTCGAGCACCAGCGCGGCGAGCACCTGCCCGGACACGACCGCGAGACTCAGGCGCAGCACGCCGAGAGTGCGGACGACGACCGCCGCCAGGGCGACGAACGCCGCGCCCATCGCGCCGCCGGTGTAGAGCGGCCACGCGCCGAGGCCGGGCCAGTCGGGCGCGGGCAGCCCGCGCAGGACGGCGGCCGCGGCGAGGCCGAGCAGGAGGGCGAGCAGCCCGACGGCGAAGTTGACGAGCGTCGTGACGGCGGCGTCCCCGGTGGTGGTGCGCACCCGGCCGTTGAGCGCCGCGCCGACGCTGATGAGCAGGCCGGACACGCCGACGAGGGCGAGCAGGCCCGGGTCCGCCGCGCCCGCGCTGCCGGGGACGGCGAGCGCGACCGCGAACAGGCACAGCGCCGCACCGGCGAGCCGTGGGCCGGTGACCGGGCGGGGGGCCTCGCCGGCCAGCCCCACCTTGTCGACGAGCAGGCCGCCGCAGGTCTGCCCGGCCACGAGCGCCACGGCGATGAGCGCGACCCCGAGCACCGGAGCGGCCGCCGCCGACGCCGTGATCAGACAGGCCCCGCCGAGGCCACCGAGCCGCTGCCAGGCCGGCACCTGCCGCAGCCGGGCCAGCGCCGTCCACGAGCCTGGGCGGGCCAGCACGACCGCGGCCACGAGCGCCAGGCCGACGGCGAAGGACACGACGGCGGCGAGGACGGCGTCGCCGAGCGCCACGCCGAGCTGCCCGTTCACCCGGGCCTGCAGGGCGACGAGGGCGCCGCCGGCCCCGGCCGCGAGCAGCGCCGGGGCAGCGGCGCCGCGGACCGGCGCCTGCAGCACTACTCGACGATCTTCGTGATGGGCAGCTCGAGGACGTCCCGCGCGCCGGCGGCCTTGAGCGCGGGGATGAGCGTGTTGACGCCCTTCTTCGGGACCACGGTCTCGACGGCCTTCATGTCGCCCGCGGCGAGCGGCATGACGGTCGGTGAACTCATCGCCGGGAGCTCGGCGAGCACGGCCTGCAGCCCGGTGTCCGGGACGTTGAGCTTGAGCAGCACGTGGCCGCGGGCGCGCAGCGCGCCCTGCAGCAGCAGGCTGATGTCCTCCATCGCCGCCCGCTTGGCCGGGTCCTCGTAGGCCTCGCGGTTGGCGAGCAACTCGGTCCGGCTGGTGAGCAGCGTCTCGATGATCTTCAGTCCGGCCTTGCGCAGCGACGAGCCGGTCTCGGTGAGGTCGACGATCGCGTCGACGATGTCGGGGATCTTGGCCTCGGTGGCCCCGTGGCTCGTGAAGACCTTGCCCTTCACCCCGGCCTGCTCGAGGAAGCGGCGGGTCGTCTCCGGCATCTCGGTCGAGATCCGCACGCCCTCGGGGAGGTCGTGCACCGACGTCCAGGGCGACTCCTTGGGCACGGCGAGCACGACCTTCACGACGGCCTCGCCGGCGCGCCCGCCGCCGATCTGGCCGAGGCTGACGACGTCCGCGCCCGTCTCGGTGACCCAGTCGCGCCCGCTGATACCGAGGTCGAAGATGCCCTGCTCGACGTACGTCGGGATCTCCTGCGGGCGCAGGAAGCGCACCCGGTCGATCCGCGGGTCGGCGACGCGGGCCTGGTAGTCGCGGTCACCGCCGCGGATGACGGTGAGGTCGGCGCTGTCGAACAGCTCCAGGCACTGCTTCTCGAGCGAGCCCTTGGGGAGGACGAGGGAGAGCACGGGGGTCGGCCTTTCCGGCGTCGTCGTACGGAGTCGGGCGAGGGTGTCGGGCGGGGTCAGGTGCGCCCGGTGCGCAGGTCGCGCAGCACGGCGGCGGTCTCCAAGGCTGCCAGGACCGCCTCGCGGCCCTTGTCCTCGGCGCTGCCGGGCAACCCGGCGCGGTCGCGCGCCTGCTGCTCGTCGTCGGTCGTGAGCACGCCGTTGCCGACCGGCGTCGAGGCGTCGAGGGCCACCCGGGTCAGCCCGACGGTGACGGCGTCGCAGACGTACTCGAAGTGGGGCGTGCCGCCGCGCACGACGACGCCGAGCGCCACCACGGCGTCGTGCGTCGTGGCCAGCGCCTGCGCGACGACCGGCAGCTCGACCGCGCCGGGCACCCGGACCACGGTCGGCCCGGCCGTGCCGCACGCGGCGGCGGTGCGCAGCGCGCTGGCCAGCAGGGCGTCCGTGATCTCGGTGTGCCACCGGGTGGCGACGACGGCCAGGGTGAGCCCCCGGGCGTCGACGTCGCCGGAGGACGGCGCGCCGCGCCCGCTCACGCCGGCTCTCCGGGGACGACGGCGTCGACGGCGTCGGCGCTCGCCTCGGTGGGCTCATCCTCGAACGCGGCGAGGCCCGGCAGGTCGTGGCCCATGCGGTCGCGCTTGGTGCGCAGGTAGCGCAGGTTCTCCGGGTTGGCGTGCACGGGCAACTGCACCCGCCCGAGGATCTCAAGTCCGTAGCCCTCGAGCCCGGCCCGCTTGGTCGGGTTGTTGGTGAGCAGGCGCATGCTCCGCACGCCGAGGTCGACGAGGATCTGCGCCCCGGTGCCGTAGTCGCGGGCGTCGGCGGGCAGGCCGAGCTCGAGGTTGGCGTCGACGGTGTCGGAGCCGCCGTCCTGCAGCTGGTAAGCCTGCAGCTTGTGCATGAGGCCGATCCCCCGGCCCTCGTGCCCGCGCACGTAGAGCACGACGCCGCGGCCCTCGGCCTCGACCGCCGCGAGCGCGGCGTCCAGCTGCGGCCCGCAGTCGCAGCGCCGCGAGCCGAACACGTCGCCGGTGAGGCACTCGCTGTGCACCCGGACGAGGACGTCGGACCCGTCGCCGATGTCGCCCTTGACCAGCGCGACCGACTCGACGCCGTCGAGCAGCGAGTCGTAGCCGACCGCGCGGAACTCCCCGTGCCGGGTCGGGATCCGGGCCTCGGCGACGCGCTGCACCTGCTTCTCGAACCGGCGCCGGTGGGCGATGAGGTCCGCGATCGAGATGAGCGCGAGGCCGTGCTCGTCAGCGAAGGCGCGCAGCTCCTCCAGGCGCGCCATGTCGCCCTCGTCCTTCTGGCTGACCACCTCGCAGAGCACGCCGGCCGACGTGAGCCCGGCGAGCCGGGACAGGTCGACCGCGGCCTCGGTGTGCCCGGCGCGGCGCAGCACGCCGCCCTTGACCGCCCGCAGCGGCACGACGTGCCCGGGGCGGGTGAAGTCCGTGGGGACGGCGGCCGGGTCGGACAGCAGCCGGATCGTCCGGGCGCGGTCGGTGGCGCTGATGCCGGTGCTGACGCCCTCGCGGGCGTCGACGGTGACGCCGTACGCCGTGCGCCGCTTGTCCTGGTTGACCGGGTACATCGGCGGCAGGTCGAGCCGGTCGCAGTCCTCAGACGTGAGGGAGACGCAGATGTAGCCGCTGGTGTAGCGGACCATGAACGCGACGAGCTCGGGCGTCGCCTTCTCGGCGGCGAAGATGAGGTCGCCCTCGTTCTCGCGGTCCTCGTCGTCGACGACGACGACGGCCCTGCCGGCGGCGATCTCGGCGACGGCCCGCTCGACGGTGTCCAGCCGGGTCACCGGGTGCCTCCCGCGGCCGGGGCGACGCCAACCTGCAGCAGCCGCTCGACGTACTTGGCCAGGACGTCGACCTCGAGGTTGACCGGGTCGCCCGCCGCCCTGCTGCCGAGCGTGGTGAGGCCCAGCGTGGTCGGGATGAGGCTGACCTCGAACCAGTCGGGGCCGACCGCACTGATGGTGAGCGAGACGCCGTCGACGGAGATCGACCCCTTCTCGACGACGTAGCGGGCGACGGTGCCGGGCAGCGTCACGCGCACGACCGTCCAGTGCGCGTCGGGCGTCACGGCGGCGACCGTGCCGGTCGCGTCGACGTGGCCCTGCACCACGTGGCCGCCGAGCCGGTCCTGCAGCCGCACGGCGCGCTCCAGGTTGACCGGGCTGCCCGGCGCGAGCGCGCCCAAGCTGGAGCGGCGGAGCGTCTCGGCCATGACGTCGGCGCGGAACGTGCCGTCCACGGCGTCGACGACGGTCAGGCAGACCCCGTTCACGCTGATCGAGTCGCCGTGCCGCGCGTCGCTGGTGACGATCGGGCCGCGGACGACGAGCCGCGCGGCGTCGGGCAGCGGCTCGACGGCCACCACCTGGCCGAGCTCCTCGACGATGCCGGTGAACATCTCACTCGCTCCTCTCGGGTCGTGCCGTCAGCCGGACGTCGCCGCCGACCCGCTCGACCTCGGACAGCCGCAACCGGAGGGCCGCGGCGATCGTTCCCACGCCCACGTCGCCGACGGCGGCCACGCCCGCGCCGAGCAGCGCGGGCGCGACGTAGCCGACGACCCGGTCGACGAGCCCGGCCCGCAGGAACGCGGCGGCCAGGACCGGGCCGCCCTCGAGCAGCACGCTCACGACGCTCCTGTCCTGCAGGGCCTGCAGCAGCGCGGCCAGGTCGACCCGCCCGTCGGGGCCGGGCGGGAGGGCGAGCGCGTCGTCGTCCTTGGTGCCGACGACGGCGTGCACGGTCTCCGCCGC
>JALYMN010000488.1 GCA_030773675.1 Actinomycetota bacterium | reverse complement strand
GCCCTGACCGGGCGCCCCGCGACGACCTGCCGGTGCAGCCGCTCAGTCGTCGCGCAGCAGGCCCTCGCGCAGCTGCGCGAGGGTGCGCGCCAGCAGCCGCGACACGTGCATCTGGCTGATGCCCAGCTCCCCGGCGATCTGGCTCTGCGTCATGTTGCCGAAGAAGCGCAGCATGAGGATCTTCTTCTCGCGCGCCGGCAGCTTCTCCAGCAGCGGCTTGAGCGACTCGCGGTACTCCACGCCCTCGAGCGCTTCATCGGTGATGCCGAGCGAGTCCGCCACGGCCGGGCTGTCGTCGTCGCCGCCGTCCGGCGCGTCGAGCGACACGGCCGAGTAGGCGTTGGCGGACTCCAGGCCCTCGAGGATCTCCTCCTCGGACAGGCCGAGGTGCTGCGCCAACTCCGCGACCGTGGGGGAGCGGCCGTTCTTCTGCGACAGCTCGCTCGTGGCCTTGGTGAGGCTGAGCTTGAGCTCCTGCAGGCGGCGGGGCACGCGGATGGCCCAGCCCTTGTCGCGGAAGTGACGCTTGATCTCGCCGACGATCGTCGGGGTCGCGTAGGTGGAGAACTCCACCCCGCGCTCGAGGTCGAAGCGGTCGACCGACTTGATCAACCCGATCGTCGCGACCTGCACGAGGTCGTCGAGCGGCTCGCCCCGGTTGCGGAACCGGCGCGCCAGGTACTCCACCAGCGGCAGGTGCGCCTCGACGAGGTCGTCGCGCAGCCGGTTGCGCCGCGGGTCGTCCTCGGGCAGCGCCGCGAGCTCCACGAACAGCTCGCGGGCCCGGGCACGGTCGGCGGCGGTGCGCTCGCTGCGCACGGTGGCGACGTCGGCCTCGACAGCCTCCACCGCCTCCACGGTGTCGGGGTCGGGCTGCTCGACGATGGGCGGGGAGGTCAGCGGGACCTCCGGCGACGCGGTCACAGGCCCGTCGCGCCGGCCGGACCGCCGGGCAGGTCGTCGCGGCGCTTGCGCAGCGAAAGGGTCACGCGGCTGTCGGCGTCGACGGTGCTGTCGACCTCCCCGGCCAGGGCGGTGAGCACGGTCCACGCGAAGGTGTCGCGCGACGGCTGCTCGCCGGACAGCGTCATCACGCTGACCGCGACGGCGATGGCGTCCCCGGTGAGCTCGAAGCGGCACTCCAGGTCGGCGCCCGGCACGGCCTGGGCCAGCAGCATCGCGCAGGCCTCGTCGACCGCGATGCGGAGGTCCTCGATGTCGTCGATCGTGAAGTCCAGCCGGGAGGCGAGGCTGGCCGTGGCCGTCCGCAGCACCGACAGGTACGCGCCGACGGCCGGCAGGCGCAGCACGACGACGTCGCGGCCGGCGCCGGACAGCGCCTCGCTCGTCGCGGTGCCGGTCTGCTCCGTCATCGTTGCACCAACCCAGCTCTCCCGACTGCGCCCGACGGGCGCCTGCTCGCCCCGGGGCGTACGGGACGACCGGGACCACCCCCCGGTGCGATCGATCCTACGGGCGGCGCGGTCCGGCCCGAGGCCGACGCCCGAGCGGCGGGCGACCGCGTCACAGGCCCGCGAGCGCCAGCCCCGCCCCGGCGGCGGCCAGGCCGAGCGCGAGGCTCCCGAGCAGGTTGAGGACGGCGCCCTCCAGCCGGCCCCTCTCGGCGAGGGCGAGCGTCTCCCAGGCCCACGTCGACAGCGTGGTGTAGCCGCCGGCGAAGCCGGTGCCCAGCACGACGGCGGGCCCGGCGGCCAGCTCGCCGGACGCCGACAGGCCCGCGACCAGGCCGAGCAGCAGCGAGCCGCTGAGGTTGACGACCAGCGTCCCCCACGGGAAGGCACCGCCCGTGCGGTGCGCCACGACCTGGTCGGTGACGTAGCGCAGGACCGCGCCGAGCCCGGCGGCGAGCGCCACCGCGAGCGCGAGCGTCACGACCGGGGCCGCTGCCGGTCGTAGCGGATCACCTCGACGTCGTCCACGACGACCAGCCCCTCGACGACCAGCTCGTCGAGCTGGGGCAGGAACTGCTCGATCCGCTCGGGCGTGTCGACGACGACGATCGCCACGGGCAGGTCGTCGGACAGGCTCAGCAGGTGGGCCTCGTGCAGGGTCCGGCCGGCTCCGAAGCCCTCGATGCCGCGGAAGACGGAGCAGCCCGCGAGCCCCGCCCGGTGCGCGCGGTGCACGATCTCCGTCGCCAGCGAGTGGTGGGCGTGCCGGTCGGCCTCTCCGATGAACACGGTGAGCCGTCGCGCCGGCCCGCGTCGCTGCATCAGCGCCTCCTCGCCGTCGTGCGGCGCTGCCGCTCGGCCACGCCGCGGGCCAGCACCAGTC
>JALYMN010000487.1 GCA_030773675.1 Actinomycetota bacterium | reverse complement strand
ACCCGGGTCTGCTGCAGCACCTGCGTCCGCTCGGCGGCCGGGACCGTCTGGAGCGCCGTCGTGCCCTGCCCGCCCGCGGCGATCCGGCGCAGCTCCTGCGCCACCTCGGCCGCGCTCGGCCGGACGGCGGGCTCGCGCGCCGTCATGGCGGCGAGCAGCCCGGGCCAGCCGGAGGGCAGGTCCGGCGGCACGGCGGGCGGCCGGCTGAGCCGCGCGAGCGCCACCTCGACCGCCGCGCCGGCGTACTCGCGGCGGCCGGTCAGGCACTCGAGCAGCACCAGGCCGAGCGCGTAGACGTCGGCGGCCGCCGTCACCCGCTCACCCAGCACCTGCTCCGGCGACAGGTACGACGCCGTGCCGACCGTCATCCCGGTGGCCGTGACCTTGGCGGCGTCGACCAGCCGGGCGATCCCGAAGTCGGTGAGCCGGACGCGGCCGTCGTCGCCGACGAGCACGTTGCCGGGCTTGACGTCGCGGTGCACCAGCCCCTGCGCGTGGACGTAGGCCAGTGCCTCGGCGACGGCCGCCCCGACCGTCGCCGCGCGCCCGGGGTGCAGCGGCCCGCGGCGGACGGTGTCGCCGAGCGTCTCGCCCTGGACGAGCTCCATGACCACCCACGGGCGGTCGTCGGCGTCGGTGCCGGCGTCGTACACGGGCACGAGCGACGGGTGGCTCAGCCGGGCGAGCAGCCGGGCCTCCTCGCCGGCGCGCTGCGCGCCCTCGTCGGTCGGGACCGTGACGAGCTTGACGGCGACCACCCGGCCGAGCGCCTCGTCGAGCGCGCGCCACACCTCCGCGGTGCCGCCACGCCCGCACAGCTCGAGCAGGCGGTAGCGGCCGGCGACCGTCCGTTGCTGCGGAGTCGGCAGGGCCGCGGTCGCCTGGTCGGGGGGCTGCTCGCTCACATCGTCCTCTCGCGCCGGGTCGGGCGTGACCTACCCGGCACCCCAGCAACGCACCCCGCCGCGTCCGTGTGACGGCGGCGGCGCGGGGGTCACTGCCGCTGCAGCGCCGCCGCGACGAGCTCGGCGAGCTGGACGGCGTTGAGCGCCGCCCCTTTGCGCAGGTTGTCGTTGCTGATGAACAGAGCCAGCCCGGTGTCGCCGTCCTGGCGGACGCGCCCGACGTAGCTCGGGTCGGCACCGGCCGCCTGCAGCGGCGTCGGGACGTCGACCAGCTCGACCCCGGGCGCCTGCGCCAGCAGATCGCGGGCCCGCTCCACCGACAGCGGCCGGGCGAACTCGGCGTTCACCGACAGCGAGTGGCCGGTGAAGACGGGCACCCGGACGCACGTGCCGGAGACGCGCAGCTCGGGGAGGCCGAGGATCTTGCGGCTCTCGTTGCGGAGCTTCTGCTCCTCGTCGGTCTCTCCCGTGCCGTCGTCGACGACGCTGCCCGCGAGCGCCACGACGTTGAAGGCGATCGACGCGACGTACTTCTGCGGCGGGGGGAACTCGACCGCCGACCCGTCGAAGGCGAGCTCCGCGGCGCGGTCGGCGACCGCGCGCACCTGCGTGTCGAGCTCACGGACGCCGGCCACGCCGGAGCCGGAGACGGCCTGGTAGGAGCTCGCGACGAGCCGGACGAGGCCGGCCTCGTCGTGCAGCGGCTTGAGCACGGGCATGGCGGCCATGGTCGTGCAGTTGGGGTTGGCCACGATGCCCTTGCGCGCCTCCGACAGCGCCTCGGGGTTGACCTCGGCGACGACGAGCGGGACGTCGGGGTCCATGCGCCAGGCGCTCGAGTTGTCGATGACGACCGCGCCCGCCGCGGCGTACTTCGGAGCGAGCTCCTTCGACGTCGCGCCGCCCGCGCTGAACAGCACGATGTCGAGCCCGCTCGGGTCGGCGGTGGCGGCGTCCTCGACGACGACCTCACCATCGCCCCACGGCAGGGTGGACCCGGCGGAGCGGGCCGAGGCGAAGAAGCGCACCTGCTCGGCGGGGAAGCCCCGCTCGGCGAGCAGCGCGCGCACGACGACGCCGACCTGCCCGGTCGCGCCGACCAGGCCGAGCCGGACGCCGCGGGCCGGCTCGTCGTCGGCCACGGCCACCGGCACCTCCTCCACCGGGCTGTCGACCACGCTGTCGACGACCGCCTCGGCGGGCAGGGCGCTCATCGGCCGGTGCCCGCGTAGACGACGGCGGCGCTGTCGGCGTCGCCGAGCTCGAAGGCCTCGTGGATGGCCCGGACGGCGGCCGGCACGTCGGTGTCGCGGCAAACCACGGAGATGCGGATCTCAGAGGTGCTGATCGCCTCCGCGTTGATGCCGCCGCGGGCCAGCGCCTCGAAGAAGGTCGCGGTGACGCCCGGGTGCGACTTCATCCCCGCGCCGACCAGGCTCACCTTGCCGATGTGCTCGTCGGACAGCAGCGCCTCGAAGCCCACCTGCGGCTGCAGGTCGGCGAGCCGGCGCATCGCGGTGGCGAGGTCGCTCTTCGGCAGGGTGAAGGAGATGTCCGTGCGGTCGGTGACGCCCGACACGTTCTGCACGATCATGTCGATGTTGACCTCGGCGTCGGCGACCGTGCGGAAGATCGCGGCGGCCTCCCCGGGCTTGTCCGGCACGCCCACCACCGTCATCCGGGCCTCGGACAGGTCGTGCGCGACCCCGCTGATGATGGCCTGCTCCACGTCGGGTCCTCCCGTGATGAGCGTTCCGGGCTTGTTCGAGAACGACGAGCGCACCACGAGCGGGACGCCGTACCGCCGGGCGTACTCCACGCAGCGCAGGTGCAGGATCTTGGCGCCCGACGCGGCAAGCTCGAGCATCTCCTCGTAGGAGACCCTGGGCTGGTGCCGGGCGTCGGGCACGAGGCGCGGGTCGGCGCTGTAGACGCCGTCGACGTCGCTGTAGATCTCGCAGACGTCCGCGCCGAGCGCCGCGGCCAGGGCCACCGCGGTGGTGTCGGACCCGCCCCGGCCGAGGGTGGTGATGTCCTTGGTGTCCTGGCTGACGCCCTGGAAGCCCGCGACGATCGCGACGTGGCCCTCGCCGATCGCCTCGGTGATCCGCCCGGGCGTCACGTCGATGATGCGCGCCTTGCCGTGCACCGAGTCGGTGATGACGCCGGCCTGGCTGCCCGTGAACGAGCGCGCCGACAGGCCGAGCGACTGGATGGCCATGGCCAGCAGCGCCATGGAGATGCGCTCGCCGGCGGTCAGCAGCATGTCGAGCTCGCGGCCGGGCGGCAGCGGCGACACCTGCTGCGCGAGGTCGAGCAGCTCGTCGGTCGTGTCGCCCATCGCGGACACCACGACGCAGACGTCGTGACCGTCCTTCTTCGTGGCGACGATGCGCTCCGCCACCCGCTTGATGCGCTCGGCGTCGCTGACCGAGGAGCCGCCGTACTTCTGCACGACGAGACCCATGAGCGGGAGTCTACCGAGCACCTAGGGTCAGACCCGTGACTGCGAGTGCCGGGATCGTCGCCCGCGGAGTCGCGCGGCGCTTCGGCCCGGTGGAGGCGCTGCGCGGGCTGGACCTCACCGCCGCGCCCGGCGAGGTGACCGCCCTCGTCGGCCCGAACGGCGCCGGCAAGACCACGCTGCTGCTCGTCCTCGCCACGCTGCTCGTTCCGGACGCCGGGGAGGTGCGCGTCGCGGGCGCCGACCCGGTGACCGAGCCCGACGCGGTCCGGGCGCGCATGGGGTGGGCGCCGGACGTGTTCGGCCTCTACGACACGCTGACCTGCCGCGAGTACCTGGAGCTGTTCGGCGAGGCCTACCGGCTGCCCCGGCCGCGGGCCCGCGAGCGGGCCGTCGAGCTGCTCGCGCTCGCCCGGCTCGAGGCGCAGGCCGACGCGCCGGTGCACGTCCTGTCGCGGGGGCAGAAGCAGCGGCTGGGGCTGGTCCGGGCGCTCGTGCACGGCCCGGAGGTGCTGGTACTGGACGAGCCGGCGTCCGGGCTCGACCCGCGCAGCCGCGCGGAGCTGCGCGACCTGCTCCGTGGTCTCGCCGCCGGCGGCGCCTGCGTGCTGGTGTCGAGCCACCTGCTCGCCGACCTCGAGGAGCTCGCCGACCGGGTGGTGTTCGTCGAGGCCGGCCGCACCGTGGGCGAGCACCGCCTGGCCGACCTGCCGGCGGCGACCGTCCTGCGCCGCTGGCGGCTGCGGGCGCTCGAACCGGCCG
>JALYMN010000486.1 GCA_030773675.1 Actinomycetota bacterium | reverse complement strand
TCGACCGCCTGCTCGACCCGGTCGGCGAGCACCTCGAGGTCGGCGACGGCCAGCTGCGCGTCGACGTCGGACGGCGCGGCCTGCGCCCGGGCCAGCGCCGCCTGCGGGTCGAGCCCCTGCGTGCGGCGCAGCAGCGCCACCCACGCCCGGCCGCCCGTCGCCACCGGGTCGCCCGGCTTGCGCGCCAGCAGCGCGTCGTACGCCGCCTCGGCCGCGTCGAGGTCCTCGCGGGCCAGCGCGTCCTCGGCGGCGAGCAGCTCGGGCTCCGCGGGCGGACCCTGCGGCTGGCCCTCGCCGGTGGCGCCGGGGCCCGGCAGACCCGCCTGCCTCGCCGCGGCCAGCACCTGGTCGAGGAACGCCCGCACGTCGCGCTCGGGCAGCGCACCGGTGAACCCCTGGATGAGCCGGCCGCCGAGCGCGAGCAGGACGGTCGGGATGCTCTGGATGCCGAGCTGCCCCGACAGCGTCTGGTTGGCGTCGACATCGACCTTCGCCAGCACCCACGCCCCGCCGTCCGCCTCGGCCAGCCGCTCCAGCACCGGGCTCAGCTGCTTGCACGGCCCGCACCACGCGGCCCAGAAGTCGACGAGCACCGGGACGCTCAGCGAGCGCTGCAGCACCTCCGCCTCGAACGTGGCCTCGGTGACGTCCACGACGGTCACCGGTCCGCCTGGCCCGGCTGCCCCCGCGGGGGCCGCCGCGCGGGCAGGGGCGGGCGCCGGCGCGGGCGCGCGCAGCGACGACAGGTCGACGGCTCCGGCGATGTTGAGGTCAGCAGGGCTTCTCCGGCCAGTGGGCATGCCTCATCCAACCGCAGCGCCGCCGTCCGCCCTTCCCGCCGCCGCGCTCCCGGTCAGCCCTGCGGTCGCTCCCCGAGCACCACCGTGAGCCGCTGCTGCGCGCCCTCGCGCAGGACGGTCATCGGCAGCCGCTCCCCCGGACGCCGCTGGCGCAGCGCGCCGAGCATGTCCTCGGTCGTGCGCACCCGCTGCCCGGCGAACTCGGTGATGACGTCGCCCGGCTGCAGGCCGGCCTCCGCCCCCGGTCCGGCGGGCGTCACGACGAGGACGAGGGCGCCCTCCTCCCGCACGCCGAGCTGCTCGGCGATCTGCGCGGTGAGCTGCCCGAACTGCACCCCGAGGAAGGCGTGCTCGGCCTCGCCGTCCGCGAGCAGCTCGTCGGCGACCCGCACGACGGTGGCGGCGGGGATGGCGAACCCGAGCGCGACCGCGCCCTGGCTCGGCGGGATGTAGGCCTCGGACAGCCCGACGACCCGCCCCTCCCCGTCGAGCAGCGCCCCGCCGGAGTTGCCGGGCGAGATGGGCGCGTCGGTCTGGATGAGATCGACGAGCGCCTGCTGCCCCGCGGTCGCGGCGCCGGGGATCTCGCGGTGCAGCCCGGAGATGATGCCGGCGGTCACCGTGCCGGCGAGGCCGAGCGGGCTGCCGATGACGACGGCGTCCTCCCCCACGCGGGGTAGCCCGGTGCGGTACTCCGGCACGGGCAGGCCGTCGCGCTCCACCCGGACCACGGCTACGTCGACCAGCCGGTCGGCCGCGAGGACCTGCCCCGGCACGCGCTGCCCGTCGGCGAACCCGATCTCGACGTCCCGGGCGCCGCGCACCACGTGCTCGTTGGTGACGATCACGCCGTCCGCGCGGTAGACCACGCCGCTGCCGACCCCGCCCCCCTCGGTCAGCACCGTCACGACCGACGGCTCGAGCTCCTGCACCAGCTCGGGCAGCGCGTCGGCGTCGCCGGTCGCGGACGGCGCGCCGGACGGCGCCGAGCCGGACGCCGAGGCCGAGGGCGACGACCCCGCCGCCGGCGTCGTGACGTCGCTGGTGCAGCCGGACACGATGACGACGACGGCGACCGCCGCGGCGAGCCGGGCGCCCCGGCGCCGCAGGGACCGGACCACGGTCAGCGGGCCGGCCGCTCGACCAGCACCGCACCGACCCGGGCCGCCTCGTCGGGCTCGCCCGCGCCGTGGCCGCGCGGAGCCGGGGTGGGGCTGCCGTCGGAGCTCGTCATGGTCCTCCTCGTGCGCGGGGCGGGGCCGTTCACTGACAGCCTCCCCGCGCACCTGTGAGGTGAGCGTCAGAAGCGCGGCGGCTCGGTGTAGGCGCCCCACAGGTCGCGCAGGGCGCCGCAGACCTCGCCGAGCGTGGCCTCCGCGCGGATCGCCTCGAGCATGGGCGGGATGGTGTTGCCCTCGCCGCGGGCGACGTCGACGAGCGCGTCGAGCCGCGCCCGGACGAGCGCCTCGTCGCGCTGCGCCTTGCGCTCGCCGAGCTCGCGGACCTGCGCGCGCTCGACCTCGTGGCTGACCCGAAGGATCTCCAGCGGCTCCTCGACGGTGCTCGTGTGGACGTTGACGCCGACGACCTTCTTGTCGCCCTTCTCCAGCGCCGTCTGGTACTGGAACGCGGCCTCGGCGATCTCGGCCATGAACCAGCCGTCCTCGATGCCGCGCAGGATGCCGCTGGTCATCGTGCCGTCGGTACCCATGTCCCTGATCTGGGCGAAGGTCTTCTCGGCCTGCCGCTCGATGTCGTCGGTGAGCTGCTCGACGTACCAGCTGCCGCCGAGCGGGTCGGCGACGTTCATGACGCCGGTCTCCTCCGCGATGACCTGCTGGGTGCGCAGGGCGATCTCGGCGGCCCGCTGCGACGGCAGCGCGAGCACCTCGTCGAGGGCGTTGGTGTGCAGCGAGTTGGTGCCCCCGAGCACTGCGGCGAGCGCCTCGATCGCCGTCCGGGTGATGTTGTTGTCCGGCTGCTGGGCGGTGAGCGACACCCCTGCGGTCTGGGTGTGGAAACGCAGCCACTGGGCCTTGTCCGTCTTCGCCCCGTAGACGTCGCGCAGCCAGCGGGCCCAGATCCGGCGCGCGGCGCGGAACTTCGCGATCTCCTCGAAGAAGTCGACGTGCGCGTCGAAGAAGAACGACAGGCCCGGCGCGAAGCGGTCGACGTCCAGCCCCCGGGACTGGCCGAGCTCGACGTAGGCGAACCCGTCGGCGAGCGTGTAGGCGAGCTCCTGCGCGGCCGTCGAGCCGGCCTCGCGGATGTGGTAGCCGGAGACGCTGATCGGCTTGTACGCCGGGATGTGCTCGGCGCAGTGCTCCATGAGGTCGCCGATGAGGCGCAGGTGCGGCTCGGGCGGGAACAGCCACTCCTTCTGCGCGATGTACTCCTTGAAGATGTCGGTCTGCAGCGTGCCGTTGAGCAC
>JALYMN010000485.1 GCA_030773675.1 Actinomycetota bacterium | reverse complement strand
GGGCGAGCGGCCGGCCTGCGCGCCGGGCCACGGCCGCCCGGACGGTCCCCGCCGCGACGACGAGCCCGGTCGCGCCCGTCGACGACACCACGACGTCCGCCGCGACGAGCGCGTCCTCCAGCGCCTCGAGGCCGACCGCGCGGCCCTCGAGCGAGTGCGCCAGACGCACCGCGTTGTCGAGGGTGCGGTTGGCGACGACCACCTCGGCGACGCCGGCGCGGCGCAGGGTCGCCCCGGCCAGCGCGCTCATCGACCCCGAGCCGACGACGAGCGCGGACGAGCCCCCGAGCGGCCCCAGCGCGCCGGTCGCCTGCTCGAGCCCCACGGTGACGAGCGACTGCCCCGCCTCGTCAATGCCGGTCTCGCTGTGGGCGCGCTTGCCGACCTTGAGCGCCTTCTGGAACAGCTCGTGCAGGGTGCGCCCGGCCGCGCCGCTCGCCGCGCCGTACGAGCGGCGCAGCTGCCCGAGGATCTGCGCCTCCCCGACGACCATCGAGTCCAGCCCGCAGGCGACGGAGAACAGGTGCAGGACGGCCTGGTCCTCCCAGTGCACGTACAGGTGCTCGGTCAGCTCGTCGAGCGGGACGCCGGAGCGCACGGCGAGCAGGTCGGTGACGGCGTTGACCCCGCCGTGAAAGGTGGCCGTGTCGGCGTACACCTCGACCCGGTTGCAGGTCGACAGGACGACGGCCTCGCCGATGTCGCCGTTGGCGCCGGCGCCGCGCAGTTCGCGGGAGACCTCGACGGGGTCGCCGACGCCGACCGACACCCGCTCGAGCAGTGAGACGGGCGCGCTGCGGTGGGACACCCCGACGACGAGCACGCTCATGCCGGCACCCCCTGCGGCGCGGTCGCGGTCCGGGTGCCGGGCTGGCCGGGCAGCCGGTCGGCCAGCTGCCCGGCGCCCCGCGCCACCTTGCGGTGCTCGTGGAACGACAGGATCTGCAGCTCGACCGCGAGGTCGACCTTGCGGACGTCGACGCCCGCGGGCACGCGCAGCACCACCGGCGCGAAGTTGAGGATGCTCGTCACCCCCGCGGCGACCAGCCGGTCGCAGACCTCCTGCGCCGCCGACGCCGGGGTGGCGATGACGCCGATGCTCACGCCGGTCGCGGCAACGACCTCGTCGAGCGCGGCGAGGTCGCGCACCGGCTGCCCCGCGACGACCTCGCCGACCCGCGCCGGGTCGGCGTCGAGCAGCGCGGCCATGCGGAAGCCGCGGCCGGCGAACCCGCCGTAGCCGGCGAGCGCGGTGCCGAGGTTGCCGACCCCGACGAGGACGACGGACCAGTGCTGGGTCAGGCCGAGCTCCCGGCTGATGTGGAACACCAGCTCCTCCACCGGGTAGCCGACGCCGCGGGTGCCGTACGAGCCCAGGTAGGAGAGGTCCTTGCGGACCTTGGCCGGGCTGCCCGCGCCGCCGCCGGCGAGCCGGGCCAGCTCGTCGCTGCTCACCGTCGCGCGGCCGGTCTCGGCGAGGCCGTGCAGCGCCCGCAGGTAGACCGGCAGGCGGGCGACGGTGGCCTCGGGCAGCGCCCGCCGGCCGTCAGGCACCGCGGCCGCGGTGCGGTCGCGGCCTGGGCCCTGCACGGTCACGGGCGGCTCCTGCCGGCACGCCGGCTGGCTGGGGACGAGGGACTGTCGGCGAGGCTACGCGCTTGTGAACGCGTGCACGAAGTCCGGGCTCGCGTCTGTCGCCAGCCTCACAGGGCGCTCACCCGCGCAGCGCCCGGCGCAGCACCTGCTCGTCGACCTGCCAGTAGGCGTGCTCGACGCCGTCGAGCAGCACGACCGGCACCTTGTCGGTGTAGGCGGCGCGCAGGGCGGGGTCGGCGTCGACGTCGCGGACCTCGTACGCCGTGCCGGCCTGCTCCGCGGCGCGGCGCACGACCGGCTCCGCCGTCGCGCACAGGGTGCACCCCTCGCGGGTCACCAGGGTGACCGTGCGGGGCGGCGTACGGCGGCGGAACAGGCTCACGGCGCCGCCTCGGCGGCACGCCGGTCCTGCTGCTCCCGGATCTGCCCCTTGCTCACCTTGCCGGTCGCGCTGTGCGGCAGCTCCGGGACGAACTCCACCACGGTGGGGCACTTGAACCGGGCGAGCGACCGGGCGCAGTGCGCGACGACGTCCTCGGCGGACAGCCGGGCACCCTCGCGCAGCACGACGACGGCCTTGACCGACTCGCCCGTGTAGGGGTGCGGGACGCCGAGCACGGCCGCGTCGTCGATGTCGGGGTGCGCCAGCAGCACCTGCTCCACCTCGCGCGGATAGACGTTGAACCCGCTGACCAGGACGAGCTCGCGCCGGCGGTCGACGAGGTGCAGGTCGCCGTCGTCGTCGAGGTAGGCGACGTCGCCGGTCGCGAACCAGCCGTCGGCGTCCGGGCCGCCCGCGCCGTCCGGCCAGTAGCCGGAGAACAGGTTGGGCCCGCGGACGACGATCTCCCCGGGGTCCCCCTCCTCGACCGGCCCGCCGCTCTCGTCGACCAGCCGCAGCTCGACGCCCGGCACGGGCTGCCCGATGGTGTCCGCCTTCGTCGTCTCGCTGGCGACCGTGGTCGTGAGCACCGGCGCGGTCTCGGTGAGGCCGTAGCCCTCGAACACCGGCCGTCCGGTCGCGTCGACGATGCGGTGCAGCACGGCGGCCGGCAGCGGCGCCGCCCCCGACAGGGCCAGCCGGACGCCGGACAGGGCCTCACCGAGGTCGGGCAGCATCGACCAGGCGACGTACATGGGCGGCGCGCCGATCAGCGCGGTGACGTCGGAGCGGCGCACCTCCTCGAGCGTCTCGACCGGGTCGAAGCGCTCGACCAACAGCCCGGTGGCGCCCTGGCGGACGACCATGCCGAGCGCGGTGTTGAGCCCGTAGACGTGCGACAGGGGCAGCACGAGCAGGACGACGTCGTCCGATGTGACCAGCGGCGGGTCGATCCGGGCGACCTGGTCGAGGTTGGCGAGCAGCGCCCGGTGGCTGAGCATGGCGCCGCGCGGCCGGCCGCTCGTGCCCGAGGTGTAGAGCACGACGGCGAGGTCCTCGCCGCCGCGCGCGGACAGCGGCCCGCCGGGCTCGGTGCGGAGCAGCGCGTCCAGGGTCGAGGCGCCGGCGGGGGCGTCGTCGGCACCGGCCAGGACGACGCGGTCCAGCGACGGCAGCTCGCCGGCGAGCGCCTGGGCGGTCTCGCCCGCGGCGCGCGTCGTCACCAGGGCGCGGGCGCCGCTGTCGCCGAGCACCTGGGCGAGCTCCGGCCGGGGATGACCGGGGTTCACCGGGACGGCGACGAGCCCGGCCCGCAGCACCCCGAAGTACACGACCGGGAAGTCGAGGGTGTTGGGCAGGTGCACGGCGACGCGGTCGCCCTCGGCCAGGCCCAGCCCGCGCAGCCCGGCGGCGCAGCGGTCGACCCGCGCGTCGAGCTCCGCCCAGGTGAGCGTGGCGCCGCGGGACAGCAGCGCCGGGCG
>JALYMN010000484.1 GCA_030773675.1 Actinomycetota bacterium | reverse complement strand
GCCTCGCGCTGCGCGGCGCGCGCCTGCACCCGGTCCAGCGACTGCGAGCACTGCGCCGCGAAGCCGGCGAGCAGCTCGAGGTCGTCGTCGCTGAACGTGCGCTCCTCGCGCCACGACACGACCAGCGACCCGAGCAGCCGCCGGTCGACCTGCAGCGGCAGGACCGCCCACGCGTCGCGCCCCGTCCCGTCGTACACGATCTGCATGGCGGGCGTGAACGCGAGGCCGCTCGCGCGGTCCGGCAGCAGCACGGTCTCCCCGGTGCGGGCGACGTAGGAGCCGGGCAGCGGCCCGTCGAGCGGCAGCTCCCCGAACTCCACCTGCACCCGCTCCGGCAGCGACTTGGTGACCGACAGCCGGACGACGCCGCGCTCGTCGTCGCGCACGCAGACCGACCCGCCGTCCGCGCCCAGCACGGCCAGCCCGTGCCCGACCACGATCTCGACGAGCTGCTCGACGGTCTCGGCGCCGGCGAGCTCGAGCGACACCGCGGCCATGCGGGACAGCCGCCGGGCGTACTCCGCCTCCGCGTCGGCCGCCTCGCGCGCCGCCGTCACGTCGAGCACGGCCCCGACCACGCGCACCGCCCGCCCGGTGTGGTCGGGGAACGCCTGCCCGCGGGCGAACAGGCTGCGCGGCTCGTCGGCAGGTCCCAGGCGGAAGGTGACCTCGGCCGGGGACGTGCCCTCGGCGGCGGCCGCCAGCGCGCTGCGCACGGCGGGCAGGTCGGCGGGGTGCACCTTGCGCTCCAGGCCGGCGAGGGTCCGCGACGCGTCCGAGGAGCACCCGAGCAGGGCCGCGGCCCGGTCGTCCCAGGAGACGACGCCGCTGTCGAGGTCCCACTCCCAGATGCCGAGCCCGACGGCGTCCTGCACCAGCCGCAGCCGGACGTCGCTGCCGGGCGGGACCACCCGGCCAGGCTATCGCCGAGGCGCCGGTGCCTGCGTGGGCGCGACCGCGGTCTCCGGGACGGCGTCCCCCTGCGCGGCGCCCAGCTGCACGCTGAAGCGCGCCCACACGGTCTTGCCGCCCTGCGCCTCGCGCTGCAGGCCGGACTCCGAGGCGAGCTGCTCGACGAGGAGCAGCCCCCGCCCGGACTCCGCGTCGTCGTCGGCGGTGCGCCGGGCCGGCGGCCGCTGCGACAGGTCGTGCACGGCCACGCTCACGCTGTCGCGGGTGACCCGCACGGTCAGCCGCACCGGCGGGGCCCCGTGCCGCACGGCGTTGGTGACGAGCTCGGTGGTGACCACGAGCACGGCGTCCAGCGCCGCGCGGACCGGCGTCGGGGCGAGCAGCGCGCGCAGGACCCGCCGCGCGACGCCGGGCGCCGTGCGGTCGGGCGGCAGGTCGACCACGACCTGGCGAGCGGCACCGTCCTCCATGTCCCGTGTGTTCCCCGCCCAGGTGGTACGCACAGGTGTCCGGCCAAGACCGTCGCAGGCCGGCCAGCACAGGGTGGCGCAGTGGTCAGTCCGGGCAGGAGGCCCTCGAGCAGGAGGAGGACCAGGTGGACGCCGAGGACCGCACGGCCGAGCGGGACCGGCTGCGCGCCGCGCACCTGCGCCCGAAGGGGGAGCGCCCGCCGTCCTCGGCGCGGGGGCTGCACCACACCGCGCTGATCAGCAGCGACGTCGAGCGCACGATCCGCTTCTACCAGGACGTCCTGGAGTTCCCGCTCACCGAGCTCATCGAGAACCGCGACTACCCCGGCTCGTCGCACTTCTTCTTCGACATCGGCCACGACAACCTGCTGGCGTTCTTCGACTTCCCGGGGCTGGACGTCGGCCCGTACGCCGAAGTGCTCGGCGGCCTGCACCACGTGGCGATCAGCGTGGCGCCCGACCGGTGGCGGCACCTGGTGGGCAAGCTCGAGGCGGCCGGGGTGGAGCACGTGGTGCACAGCGACGTGTCGGCGTACTTCCGCGACCCCGACGGCGCCCGGATCGAGATCATCGCCGACCCGCTCGGCGAGATGTACGGCGACGAGGTGCTGTGAGCGCCGCGTCCGGGCGTCCGGCCGTGACGCGCACCGCGATCGACGGCGTCCCCGTGGTGTGGGCCGCCGGTCCGGAGCCGTTCACCGCGGGCCTGGTCTTCGGGGTCGGACGGCGGCACGAGACCTTCGCGCGGGGCGGGGTCACGCACCTGGTCGAGCACCTCGTCATGGGCACGCTCGGGCGCACGACCCTCGACTGCAACGCGAGCGTCGGCCTCGACACGACCGAGTTCACGGCGTCCGGCCGCCCCCAGCGCGTCGCGGAGTTCCTGCGCCGGGTGTGCGAGGCGCTGTCGGACCTGCCGGTCCACCGGCTGGCGGTGGAGGCCGACGTGCTGCGCACCGAGGCGGGCACGGTCGAGCGGCCCGTCGTCGGTGCCCTGCTGGTCGAGCGGTATGGCGGGCGGGGCGTCGGGCTGGCCGGCTTCGGCGAAGTCGCGCTGCTGTCGGTGACGGCGCAGGACGTGCGGGACTGGGCGGCCACGCGCTTCGTGCGCGCCGCCGCGGCGCTGTGGCTGTCCGGCCCGCCACCCGAGGGGCTGTCGCTGCCGCTGCGCGACGGGCCGTCGCCACCGCGGCCCGCGCAGGCCCGGCGCGACCTGCCGGTGCCGGTGCT
>JALYMN010000483.1 GCA_030773675.1 Actinomycetota bacterium | reverse complement strand
GGCTCCGGCAGGGGCCGGCGGACCGTCGTCCTCGCGCCCGGTACGTCCGGCCCGCCTCGCCCCGCCGCCGCAGGTGCGCGGGTGGAGCACCGAGAACCTCGTCACGGTGGGCGTGCCCGCAGCGGTGCTGGAGCACCTCGTGACGCCGCCGACTCCGGACGACCTCGGCTGGCTGGTGGCCCTGGCCGGAGCGATCACCGCTGTGGTCCCGCCGCCGGCCGAGCCCGACGAGGCGCACCCGGTCGTGGTGTCCGGCCACGGCCTGACCGGCGCCCTGGCCGTGCTGGAGGCCGCCAGCCGCGGTACGACACCGGGGACGATCACGCACGCGGGCCGCACCGCGCCCGCCACTGCGACCGAGCTCGCGCTCGTCGTGCGTCACCACGTGCAGGAGGCCTGAGGTGCGGCTGCGCTCGCAGGCCCTGGCGCTGCTCGGACTGTCGGCCCTCGCGATCGTCGCGGTGCTGCTGCTCACCGGGGCCCTGTCCGTCGAGGAGGCGGCGACCCGCATCGCCGTCGTGCTCGTCGTCCTGCTCGTCGCCGAGCGCGTGCTGCTTCCGGTGGCGCGGTCGCTCGTCGGTCCGGCGAAGGAGCCAGAGCCGGTCGCCCAGGAGGGCGTCGTCGAGGACGGTCCCGCCTCGGGCTGACCCGGCCGCTCCGCCTCAGCGCGGCACGTGCGCGGTCGACTCGCCGGGCGGTCCTCGTCCGGGCGCACGCGGGGGTCTTCAGGAGTCCCTCGCCGACGTCGCCGGTCCACGTCCAGCGTGCGCCGGGCCACCCGAGATCCGTGGCCAGAGCTCCGTGGCCTCTCATCGCCGTGAACGCGCTCCCACAGCTGCCGCTGCCGCTGCCCGTGACAGGATCCCCGGGTGCGCCCGCTCGGCCTGCTGCGCGACGCCCTCCGCCGCCGGCGTAACGGGCTGCAGCGGCGCGACGCGCCCGCCTGCACCGGCGCGAGCGACGAGGTCCGCCGCGCCACGTCGCCGTCCCGCTATGCCCCCGCCATCGGCTTCTCCGCCGCGGTCCGCGCGGGTGGACTCGTCCTCGTCTCCGGCACGACCGCCGTGAACGCGGCGGGCGACGTCGTGGGCGGCGACGACGCGTACCTCCAGGCCCGCGAGGCGCTGCGCAAGACTGCGGAGGCGCTGCGCGAGCTGGGCGCCGACGTCTCGGACGTCGTGCAGACCCGCGTCCACCTCGTCCGCGCCGAGGACTGGCGCGCGGTCGGCCGCGCTCACGGGGAGGCCTTCGCGGCCGCGCCGCCCGCCGCCACGATGGTCGTCGTCGCCGGCCTGCTGGACCCGCGGATGCTCGTGGAGGTGGAGGCGGTCGCCGTGGCGCGGCAGGCGTAGCGCGGTCGCGCCGCTGCGGCTGCCGCCTCAGGGAGCGGTGACCGGTGGGGACGGGAGGTGCCAGCGCGTCCACCCGGTGCACCACAGGGCGCGACCGGCCTCGCCGGCTCGCGTCAGGCCGAGGTGCGCTCGGCTCAACGGCCGGACCACGCGCCGCGGCACCGGTCCAGCTGGTGGCGGAGCCCCGGTCGATGCGCCGCCGACGGGCACGAGCATCGGCCGCTACTCGTACCCGGACACGACACCGGCCCGCCCCCGGGAACGGGGACGGGCCGGGAAGCGTGTGGTCAGACGGCGACCGGGGCGGGCTCCTGGCGGGGCACCGGGACGCGGGTCAACCGGCTGGAGTAGCTGCTCCGTGCGGCCAGCGCCGCGGCGTACGCCGCCTGGCGGTAGGCCTGCCGTCCCGGCTCGGCCGCCGCCGGCGCCACAGCGGGCTCCTCGTACTGCGCCTGGATCCCGCCGCGCATCAGCGTGAGCGCCTCGGTGCGCATCTGCGAGACCCGCGACTCGGTGACGCCGAGACGGGCAGCGAGGTCGGCGCTGGTCTCGCCCTCGAGGAAGTAGCCCACCACGACGGTGCGCAGCCGGTCGGGCAGGCAGTCGAGGGCGTCGCGCACGTAGGTGGCCTGCTCGCGGTGCTCCAGCACCTCGGACGGCGTCAGCTGCACCTCGTCGATGATCGACGTCCCGAGGGTGAGCGGGTCGCCGTCCTCCTCGCCACAGGGCGCGTCGAGCGAGAGCACGAGGCTGCGGTGCACCCTGCCCTGCAGGGCGGCGAGGTCGCTCTCCGAGATGCCGGCGCGCTCCGCGGTCTCCTGCGCGTTGGGTGTGCGGCCCAGCTCGTTCTCCAGCGCCGTACGGGCGGTCTCCACATCGCGCGCCGCGCTGCGCAGGGCGCGCGGAGCGAAGTCCAGCGCCCGGACCGCGTCGACGATGGCGCCGCGGATGCGCAGCGCCGCCCAGCGCTCGAACGGCACGCCCCGGTCGAGGTCGAAGCGGGCCGCCGCCTCCACCAGCCCCAACGTGGCAGCCTGGGCCAGCTCCTCGCGGTCGGCGTGGCGCGGGTAGTGCGCGGCGACACCGGCGAGGACGTGGCGGACGAGCGGCAGGTGGTCCTCGACCAGGGCCCTGGCCGGCGGGCTGAGCGGCGTGCTGGACATGGAAGCTCCTGAGACGGGCGCCGGACGGCGGCGGTAGGGCGGGGGCTAGGCCGCGCGACGGCGGCGCGAGACGCGCGCGGCGCGGGGGAGGCGCAGGTGCAGGACGTCGGCGGACGGCGCCTGCGGCGGGGCCGGCGGGGCCACCGGCGGGGCCACCGGCGGGGCTCCCTCACCCAGCACCGCGGAGGTGTTGGCGTCCTTGAGGGCGGCGAGCAGCTCCTCGCGGTAGACCTGGACGTCGCGCGGCGCGGTGATGCCGAGCCGGATCTGGTCACCCTTGACCTCGAGGACGGTGACGATGATGTCGTCGCCGATGACGATGCTCTGGTTCTTGCGACGCGTGAGGACGAGCACAGCGGGTTCCTTCCGTGGAAGCGGGTCGGGGCGGCTACGCGGCAGAGCGGAGCGGGACGCGGGTGCTCTGGCCGGACTCGGCGAGCACCGCCTGCACGCCCTCGCGGGTCTGCAGGTTGATGACGATGGGGCCGAGCAGGTTCGCGGTGGCGTCCTCGGCGCGCGCGCCGAGGGTGACGATGACCAGCAGCAAGCAGTCCTCGGGGCGCTCGAGGTGGATCTTCGCCGCGATCGCGTCGTCGAGGTCGACGACGTAGTCGGGGAAGAACACGTACGGCGGCATCACGAGGAAGCGGACGTCGGGCCGCTCGAGATCGACCATGAGGGAGTACGGACCCTCGAAGGCACCCCAGCGCACGAGCGCGAAGCGGCGCTCGCCGGGGAAGCCAGGCAGGCCGGACGCGAAGACCAGCTCGGGGACGTCCGCTGCAGCCACCGCCGGGGTGATCTCTGCCTGGGTGGGGGAGCTCACGCAGGTCCTCCGTCGGATCCGGGTCTCCCGGCTGTCCGGGAGCTGACAGCAAGGGATTCGTCCGGGCCCCCGGATCGCTGAACGACCCGACCTGACCAGATGCGGGAACCACCCGAACCGACCCCCGCCGGGGGTCCTCGGGCACCGGGACGACGCCGCCGGGCGCTCACGGCGCGCGCCCCGTCGGTGGACCGCGCTGCGGTTCCGACCGGTACAGGGTGTGGATCGGCGGGCACGCGGGCCCGGACAGCACCCGGACGGGTAGCTGTGGCGCCGGCTCCCCTCGCCGCGCGACGTGCTCGCGGATTGCAGCCCGCTGACGGCACGGTCGGGTCGCGACGGGCGGGCGACCAGCTGGGGCCCGACGCCCTCGGCACGTCCGGGTCGTGACGCACGGCCGACCTGTTACGGCCCCGGCGCCCCTGGCACCTTGGAGTCAGGACGCGCCGGCGAAGCGCTACGCGCTTGGCACCTTGGTGTCGTGGCACGCCAGCGCGCCACTACACCAACGTGCCGGGGACCAGAACCGCACCGGGCTGGGGCTGGGGCTGGACCAGCCCCCCGATCAAGCCTCGGGCTGGGGCTGGCGCTGGGGCGGGACCGGCAGCCGGGTCGAGCCGGGGGGCTGGGGCTGGGGCTAGCGGACCAGCCCCAGCCGTCGGGCGGCCAGCCACCCGGCGGCTACCCCGACGAGGTCGGCGAGCATGTCGCGCACGTCCCCGCTGCGCTCGGCCAGCAGCCCCTGCACGACCTCCGACAGGGCGGCGTACGCCGCGAGGCCGGCCAACACGGCGGCGGCCGAGCCGAAGCGCCAGCGGGCGGTCAGGGTGAGCACGGCGAAAAGCAGCAGGTGCACCGCCTTGTCAGCGCCCGGCAGGTCGGTCTGCGGGGCGCCCGGGTCGGGCGCGAACAGCACCCACAGCGACAGCAGGACCGCCAGCACGAAGCAGGGGCCGGCCCAGCGGCCGGCCCCTGTGCGTGACGAGGGAGTGCGCAGTGCGAGCGGCGTCAGTCGCGGGTGAGCTTGCGGTAGGTCATGCGGTGCGGACGAGCGGCGTCCGGGCCGAGCCGCTCGACCTTGTTCTTCTCGTAGGTCTCGAAGTTGCCCTCGAACCAGTACCAGCGTGCCGGGTCCTGCTCGTCCCCCTCCCAAGCGAGGATGTGCGTCGCCACCCGGTCCAGGAACCAGCGGTCGTGACTGATGACCACGGCACAGCCGGGGAACTCCAGCAGCGCGTTCTCGAGCGAGCCGAGCGTCTCGGTGTCGAGGTCGTTGGTGGGCTCGTCGAGCAGCAGCACATTGCCGCCCTGCTTGAGGGTGAGCGCCAGGTTGAGGCGGTTGCGCTCACCGCCCGACAGGACGCCCGCCTTCTTCTGCTGGTCCGGACCCTTGAACCCGAAGGCGCCGATGTAGGCGCGGCTCGGCATCTCCTGCGAGCCGACCTGGATGTAGTCCAGGCCGTCGGAGACGACCTCCCACACGCTCTTCTCCGGGTCGATGCCAGCCCGGTTCTGGTCAACGTAGGAGATCTTGACCGTCTCGCCGACCCGCACCGCGCCGCCGTCGGGCTGCTCGAGGCCGACGACGGTCTTGAACAGGGTGGTCTTGCCGACGCCGTTGGGGCCGATGATCCCGACGATGCCGCCGCGGGGCAGGGAGAACGACAGGCTGTCGATGAGCACCCGGTCGTCGAAGCCCTTGCGCAGGTCCTGCGCCTCGACGACGACCGACCCCAGTCGCGGCCCGGCCGGGATCTGGATCTCCTCGAAGTCGAGCTTGCGCGTCTTCTCGGCCTCGGCCGCCATCTCCTCGTACCGGGCAAGCCGGCTGCGGCTCTTGGTCTGACGGCCCTTGGCGTTCTGCCGGACCCACTCGAGCTCGTCCTTGAGCCGCTTGGCGAGCTTGGCGTCCTTCTTGCCCTGGACGGCCAGCCGCTCCTGCTTCTTCTCCAGGTACGTCGAGTAGTTGCCCTCGTACGGGTAGGCGCGGCCCCGGTCGAGCTCGAGGATCCACTGGGCGACGTTGTCGAGGAAGTAACGGTCGTGGGTCACGGCCAGCACGGCGCCGGCGTACTGCGCGAGGTGCTTCTCGAGCCAGAGCACGCTCTCGGCGTCGAGGTGGTTCGTGGGCTCGTCGAGCAGCAGCAGGTCGGGCGCCTCGAGCAGCAGCCGGCACAGCGCCACCCGCCGGCGCTCGCCGCCGGACAGCACCGACACGTCGGCGTCCGCCGGCGGCAGGCGCAGGGCGTCCATCGCCTGCTCGATCTGGCTGTCGAGCTCCCAGGCGTTCGCCGCCTCGATCTGGTCGAGCAGCGGCGCCTGCTCCTCGAGGATCTTCTCGAAGTCGGCGTCCGGGGCGCCCATCTTCTCGTTGAGCTCCTCGTAGCGGAGGAGGACCTCGCGGATGCCCTTGACTCCCTCCTGCACGTTCTCGAGGACGTTCTTGGTCTCGTCGAGGTCGGGCTCCTGCAAGAGCATGCCGACGCTGTAGCCGGGGCTGAGCCGGGCGTCGCCGTTGGAGGGCTGGTCCAGGCCGGCCATCATCTTGAGCACCGTGGACTTGCCGGCGCCGTTCGGCCCCAGCACGCCGATCTTGGCTCCAGGGAAGAAGGCCAGGGTGACGTCGTCGAGGATGACCTTGTCGCCGACGGCCTTGCGAACCTTCTGCATCTGGTAGATGAACTGCGCCATGGCGTTCAGCCTAGGGCCGCCGGGAGCGGGCGGGCGTCGCGCGTTCCCGACGGCGGCGCCGCAGCCCCGGCG
>JALYMN010000482.1 GCA_030773675.1 Actinomycetota bacterium | reverse complement strand
CGCCTGCCCGGCGCGCAGGAGGACAGCCGCCGCCGGGTGCAGCGCTGGCTGCAGGACCTCGCGTGACCGGCGCCGACGGCCCGGTCGCGATGCTGGCGCGCGAGGCCGGGTCGCTGGTCGAGCGCCTGCGGCTGTGGACGCCGCAGCGCTTCGCCGCGGCGGTGGTGCCCGGACGCTCCCGCGGCGACGTCGTGCACCACCTGGCGCAGGCCCTCGCCGACCTGGAGGGCGCGGCGCCGGTACGGCTGCCGCGGCTCGACAGCGACCTCGCGCTGCCCGACCAGCTCGCCGTGACCGCCGACGACCTCGTGCGCAGCGGGCCGCCCGACGACGTCGCCCGGAGTACCACCGCGCACGTGCTCCTGCACCGCCGCGAGCTGCTCGGCGACGAGGTGCCCCCCGGACTCGCGCACGCCCTCGGCCTGGACGACGTCCTCGCCGCCGGCCGCGCCGGGTGCGAGCTGCCGCCCGGCCCCTGAACCCGCGGACGCCGCCCGCACCGGAGAACGGAACCGTCGGCGCGGATCGAGGTCTAGCCGGCGAGCGTCGCGGTGTCGATGACGAAGCGGTAGCGCACGTCGCTCGCGACGACGCGGTCGTACGCCTCGTCGATCTGGTCCGCGCCGATGACCTCGATCTCGGCGCCCAGGCCGTGCTCGGCGCAGAAGTCGAGCATCTCCTGCGTCTCCTTGATGCCCCCGATGAGCGACCCGGACAGGCTGCGCCGGCCGTTGATGAGGGCGAACGCGGGCACCGACAGCGGCTCCTCGGGAGCACCGACATTCACCAGGGTGCCGTCGAGCTTGAGCAGCCCGAGGTAGGCGGTCATGTCGACGGTCGCGGACAGGGTCGACACGACGAGGTCGAACGACCGGGCCAGCTGCTCGAGGGTGCCCTCGTCGCCGGTGGCGTGGTAGTGGTCGGCGCCGAGGCGCAGCCCGTCCTCACGCTTCTTGAGCGACTGCGACAGCACGGTCACCTCCGCGCCCATCGCCTTGGCGATCTTGACGTCCATGTGGCCGAGGCCGCCGAGCCCGACGATGGCGACCTTCTTGCCCGGGCCGGCGCCCCAGTGGCGCAGCGGCGAGTAGAGCGTGATGCCGGCGCACAGCAGCGGAGCGGCGACGTCCAGGCCGATGCCCTCGGGGATGCGCAGCACGTAGTCCTCGTCGACGACGATCTTCTGGCTGTAGCCGCCGTCGGTGGGCCGGCCGTCCCTGCCGATCGCGCCGTAGGTGCCGACCATGCCCTGCAGGCAGAACTGCTCCTCGCCGGCGCGGCAGTGCTCGCACTCGCGGCAGGAGTCGACCATGCAGCCGACGCCGGCCCGGTCGCCGACGGCGAACGCCGTCCCCTCGGCGCCGACGGCGGAGACGGTGCCGGCGATCTCGTGGCCGGGCACGAGCGGCTAGTGGGTCTCGCCCCACTCACCTCGGGCGGTGTGGATGTCGGAGTGGCAGATGCCGGCGTACGCGATGTCGATGAGGACGTCGCGCGGGCCGAGGTCGCGGCGCTCGATCCTGGTGGCCTGGAACGGCTGGCCGGGGCCGGCGGTCGCGCGGGCGGCGACGGAGATCATCGGTCCTCCTGGGCTTCGGGGTCACGGTCAGTGCCGGTCCCTGCCCGCTGTGCGGCCGCGGCACCTCGTCGGGGGCTGTGACGTACGCCCCCGGTGAGCGGCTCAGGCGCGGCGCGCCACGACGGCGTACAGCGGATCGCGCAGCGGCGAGGGTGGGGTGCGGACCGAGACCTCGGGCTCGCCGAACCCGCCGGCCCGGCGGACGTACTCCGCCACGATCGCGCAGCGGCCGGCGTCGTCGGTGGCGAGCCAACCCCGCACGGCCTTGGTCGGGAAGCAGCGGTTCGAGAAGGTCAGCGCGAGGACGCCGCCCGGGCGCAGCACCCGCCCAGCCTCGCGGAGCACCTCGACCGGCCGGACGAGGTAGTCGACCGACACGCAGCAGAGCACCGCGTCGAACGAGGCGTCGGCGAATGGCAGCCGCGGGTCGGCGTTGAGGTCCTGCACGACGCGCTCGGTCGCGAGTGGGTTGGCGGCGAGCTCGGCCTCGTTGAGCCCGAGCACGACGAGCTCGCCCGGCGCCGCGCGCAGGTGCGACACCCACGACGACATGAGGTCGAGCACGCGCCGCGGCTGCCCGTCCGAGCCGTCGACACCGAGCTCGGCGTACAGCGCCCCGACCGCCTCGACGGCCTCCTCGTCGATGTGGGTGACGAAGCGTGGGAAGTCGTAGAAGGCGGGGTCCGGCGACGGGTCCGCGCGGTCGAAGAAGCCGGGCGGAAAGCCGGTCGAGGCGTCGGGCACCCGGTCATCCTGCGCGGCGGCGCTCCGGCCCGCACCCGGGCCGGAGCACCGTGCTGCTCAGCTGAGCCGCTCGATCACCATCGCCATGCCCATGCCGCCGCCGACGCACATGCTCTCGACGCCGAACTGCTTGTCGAGCGTCTGCAGGCCGTTGATCAGCGTGCCGGTGATCCGGGCGCCGGTCATGCCGAACGGGTGGCCGACCGCGATCGCGCCGCCGTGCACGTTGAGCTTGTCCAGCGGGATGCCGACGTCCTTGTACGACGGGATGACCTGCGCGGCGAACGCCTCGTTGATCTCGAACAGGTCGATGTCGTCGACCGTCTTGCCGGCGCGCGCGAGGGCGAGCTCGATGGCCTCCTTCGGCCCGTAGCCCATGATCTCCGGCGACAGGCCGGTGACGGCCGTGGAGACGATCCGCGCCAGCGGCTGGACGCCGAGCTCGGCGGCCTTGGTGTCGCTCATGACCACGACGGCGGCGGCGCCGTCGTTGAGCGGGCAGGCGTTGCCCGCGGTGATCAGCCCGTCCGGGCGGAAGACCGGCTTGAGGCCCTGCATGCCCTCGACCGTCACGCCCGGGCGCGGGCCGTCGTCCGTGGACACGACCGTGCCGTCGGGGGTGGTGACCGGCGTGATCTCGCGCTCCCAGAAGCCGTTGGCGATGGCCTTCTCGGCGAGGTTCTGGCTGCGGGCGGCGAACTCGTCCATCTCCTGGCGGCTGACGCCCTTGAGCCGGGCGAGGTTCTCCGCGGTCTGGCCCATGGAGATGTAGACGTCGGGGACGCCGCCGGACTCGCGCGGGTCGGTCCAGGTGTCCTGCCCGCCCTCGGACAGCGCCGCGCTGCGCGCCTCGGCCTCGGCGAAGAACGAGTTCTTCGTCTCCGGCAGCGAGTCGCTGTTGCCCTTGACGAAGCGGCTGACCATCTCGACGCCGGCGCTGATGTAGGCGTCGCCCTCGCCGGCCTTGATCGCGTGGAAGGCCATGCGGGTGGTCTGCAGCGACGACGAGCAGTAACGGGTGATCGTGGTGCCGGGCAGGAAGTCGTAGCCGAGCTGGACGGCGACGACGCGGCCCATGTTGTAGCCCTGCTCCCCGCCGGGCAGCCCGCAGCCGAGCATGAGGTCGTCGAGGTCGTGCGGGTCGAGCCCGGGCACCTTGTCGAGCGCGGCCCGCACGATCGTGGCGGCGAGGTCGTCGGGCCGCAGCTGGGTCAGGGCGCCCTTGAAGGCGCGGCCGATCGGCGAGCGCGCGGTGGAGACGATCACTGCCTCGGGCATGCGGGGCTCCTGCGGGTCGGGACGGCGGGCGGCGCCCGATCCTAGAACGGGGTTCGGCCGGGTCAGGCTACGACGGGGCGGCCGGGGGCGTCGCGGCCCGCGTCGTCGGCCGCCGTCAGTCCAGGACGTGCCTGAGTACGCCGCCGGTTCGGCCAGGTAGCGGCGCCAGTGCGCCACCAGGGCGAGGTCGTGCCAGGCCACCGGCGTGAAGCCCCGCTGTCGAGCTGCAGCACCGTGGCGCCCGGCAGCGCGGTGAGCAGGGGCGAGTGCGTGGCGCAGAGCACCTGCGCCCCGCCCCGGGCCAGCCGGTCCAGCAGCCCGACGAGCGCCAGGCAGGAGGTGAGGGACAGCGCCGCCTCCGGCTCGTCCATGACGTAGAAGCCGGCTCGTCGACGTACCGGCCGAGGGCCTCGAGGAAGGACTCGCCGTGGCTGAGCACGGTCCGGGTCAGAGGTCGACGGCGGCGTTCTGCTCCTCCGCGCCGGGCGTCGGACCGGCCGGTGCGCCGCGGCCGACGAGCGGAAGCCGCCGGGTGAGCCGGGCCAGCCGTCCGGGCCCGGCCGCGGCCACGCCCTCGGCGCCCTCGAGCGTCTCGACCGCGAGGCCTGGCTCGCGGGAGGCGACCCGGGCGGCGACGGTGACGTCCTGGACGCTGTCGCTGATCGGCACGCTGACCGGGATGGCGACGCCCGCCGCCTCGAGCAGGCTCGGCAGCACGGCGTCGACCACGCGCCGGTAGCCGGCGGCGCTGGGGTGGAACCGGTCGGCGCTCCACAGGTGCGGCTCCTCGAGGAAGGAGCGGGCGAGCAGGTCGCCGAGCGACACCGCGAGCCCACCCTCCTCGACGACGGCGACGGTCTGCGCGGCGGCGAGCCGGCGGCTGGCGTAGCGGGCGTAGGTGCGCAGGGGCTGCAGCACGGGCTTGACCGTGCCGAGGTCCGGACACGTCCCGACCACCACCTCGGCCCCGGCGGCGCGCAGCGTGCGGACGCTGCGCGCGAGGTCGCGGGCCGCCTCGGCCGCCGCCACCTGGTGCGTGACGTCGTTCGCCCCGACGAGCACGAACGCGACGTCGACCGGTCGGCGCAGCGCCCTGCCGACCTGCGTGTCGAGGTCGGCCGACCGCGCCCCGGTGCGGGCGACGACGCGCAGCACGACGCGGCGCCGCAGGTCGCGGGCCATCCCGCCGGCGATGAGCGCCCCGGGCGTCTGGTGGGCGGTCTCGCAGCCCAGCCCCGCCGCCGCCGAGTCGCCCAGGACGACGAGCTGCAGCGGCTCGGCGTCCGGCTCCAGCCGGCCGTAGGAGCCCGAGGGGTCGGGCGCCTGCCCCCGCGGCGTGCCGATGGTCCGCCGGGCCAGGCGGATCTCGGCGTTGAGCAGCGCGCTGCCGGCCAGCAGCAGGCCGGTGAGCGTGCCGCCGCCGTACGCCGCGCGCAGGGCGAGCAGCCTCGCCC
>JALYMN010000481.1 GCA_030773675.1 Actinomycetota bacterium | reverse complement strand
CGTAGAGGATCTTCTTCACGGGTGGGACCTCCAGACGAGGGGTCGGACACCCGGACCTACGCGCCTCGCGGCGTCGTCGTTCGACCGCGGCACGGGCGCCCCCGCGGCAGCCCACGCCTCAGCGCGGCGAGCTGCGCACCATCGTCAGCAGCTCGTAGGACGCGACGGGGACATCGTCCTGGTCGAGCACCTGGACGTCCCAGCGCACCTCCCCCTGCTCGGCAGTCCTCGGGGTCTTCTGCGCGCAGGTGAGCACCGCGCGGATGCTGTCGCCCGGCTTCACCGGCTTGGAGAAGCGCAGCCGGTCCAGGCCCGTGTTGGCGAGCACCGGGCCGGGCGCCGGGTCGACGAACAGCCCGGCTGCCAGCGACAGCACCAGGTAGCCGTGGGCGACGATCCCCCCGAACAGCGGGTTCGCCGCGGCGGCCGCGGGGTCGGTGTGGGCGTAGAAGGTGTCGCCGGTGAACGCGGCGAAGTGCGCGACGTCGTCCGCGGTGACCTCGCGCGACGGCGTGACGATGGTGTCGCCGATCCGCAGCTCGCTCATCGCCTTGCGGAACGGGTGCACGTCGGTCTCGACCCGCGCCGCGCCGGGCGTGTAGACGCCGGTGACCGCCGTGAGCATGTCCGGCGAGCCCTGGACGGCGGTGCGCTGCATGTGGTGCAGCACGCCGCGGACGCCGCCGAGCTCCTCGCCCCCGCCCGCCCGGCCGGGGCCGCCGTGCACCAGGTGCGGCAGCGGTGAGCCGTGCCCGGTCGACTCCTTCGCGTCGTCGCGGTCGAGCAGGTGGATGCGTCCGTGGTGCGCGGCCGCGCCGAGCACGACCTCGCGGACGAACGCCGGGTCGTGGCTGACCACCGAGGCCACCAGGCTGCCCTGGCCGAGCGCGAGCAGGTCGACGACCTGGCGGGCGCTGTCGTAGGGCAGCAGCGTGGCGACCGGGCCGAACGCCTCCACGTCGTGCACCGCCGGCACGGTCGGGTCGCTGTGGCGCAGCAGCAGCGGCTGCAGGAAGGCACCGCGCTCGAACCCCGGGACGCCGGCTTGCGGGTCGCCGACGGCGATCTCCCCGCCCTGCGCGATCCGGTCCACGGCGGCGCGGACGTCGTCACGCTGCGCGGTGCTGACAAGGGCGCCCATCCGGGTCTCCGGGTCGCGCGGGTCGCCGACGGTGACCGTCGCGAGCGCCTCGCGGAGCGCGTCGGTCACGACGTCGAGGTGCTCGCGCGGCACGAACGCCCGCCGGATGGCCGTGCACTTCTGCCCGGCCTTCGCCGTCATCTCGCGCACGACCTCGCGCACGAACAGGTCGAACTCCTCCGTGCCGGGCTTGCCGTCCAGACCGAGCACCGCGGCGTTGAGCGAGTCGGCCTCGGCGTTGAAGCGGACGCTGCGCTGCACCACGGCCGGGTGCGCGCGCAGCATCCGGGCGGTGGTCGCCGAGCCGGTGAAGCTGAGCAGGTCCTGCCCGCCGAGCGCGTTGACGAGCCCGGCCGACCCGCCGACCAGCAGCTGCAGCGATCCCTCCGGCAGGATCCCCGACTCCACGACCCGGCGGACCGCCAGCTCGGTGACGTACGCCGTCGAGCTGGCCGGCTTGACCACGCTGGGCACCCCGGCGAGGAAGGCCGGCGCGAACTTCTCGAGCATCCCCCAGACGGGGAAGTTGTAGGCGTTGATCTGCACGGCCGCGCCGCGCAGCGGCGTCATCACGTGCCGGCCGACGAAGGTTCCCGCCCGGCCCAGCAGCTCGGTCGGGCCGTCGACGTAGACGTGCCCGTCAGGCAGCTCGCGGCGGCCCTTGCTCGCGTAGACCAGCAGCGTGCCGAACCCGCCGTCCACGTCGACTGTGGAGTCGTGCCGGGTCGAGCCGGTGGCGTAGGAGATCTCGTAGAACTCCTCCCTCAGCCCCATGAGGTGCGTGCCGAGCTGCTTGAGCACCGCGGCCCGCTCGTGGAACGTGAGCGCCCGCAGCCCCGGTCCCGCGACCTCACGGGCGTGCGCCAGCGCCTCCTGCGCCGGCACCGGCCGGGACGAGACCCGCGCGACCTGCTCGCCGGTCACCGCGTGCAGCAGCGGGACGCCCTCGTCGTCCGGGCTCCGCCACCGTCCGCCGACGTGGCTCTCGAGCGGCACGGGACCTCCCACGGCGCACCTCCGACTGACCGTTCGTTCAGTGCCACTCTGAGGTGGCAGGGCGGTGCGGTCAAGAAGCGCACGTGCAGCAGGGCGGCGCCCGCGGGTCGGCTGCGGGTCCGGGATGTGCACCTGCGGGTTCTTGCCGCGCCCCTCACCGTGCACTACAAAGACCGAACGATCGGTCGGGAGGGGGCGGGCTATGCAGGGCCCGACGTACGGCGCACCGGCCGCAGGTGCGGAGCGAGCTGGTGTCGACGAGGCGGCGCAGCACCAGGCGCAGCGGCAGGCCGACGCGATGTGGGCGGGGGACAGCGCGAGCCGCTCGCTCGGCATCGTGGTCAGCGACGTGGCCCCCGGGCAGGCCACCGCGCGCATGACCGTGCTGCCGAGCATGGTCAACGGCCACGGCACCTGCCACGGCGGCTACCTGTTCCTGCTCGCCGACACCGCCTTCGCCTTCGCCTGCAACACCCACGGCCTGCCGGTCGTCGCCGCCGGCGCGGACGTCGCCTTCCTCGCGCCCGTGCGGGAGGGCGACGAACTGGTCGCGACGGCCGTAGAACGGTCCCTGCGCGGACGCAGCGGCCTGTACGACGTCACCGTGCGGCGCGGCTGCGAGCCGGTCCTGGAGTTCCGCGGCCGCAGCCACGCGCTGCCGCCGCGCGCCGCCGACGGCGCCTGAGCGTCCGGCGCCCCTTGCCGTCCCGCCCCTCTGACCCGCCTCCGGAGGCCGTCGTGCAGGACCTCACCCCCGACCGCGCCACCCTCGACCCGGTCGAGGTCGCCCCACGCGAGGAGATCGCGGCGCTGCAGCTGGAGCGGCTGCGGTGGAGCCTGCAGCACGCCTACGACAACGTCGCGCACTACCGCTCGGCCTTCGACGCGGCGGGTGTCGTGCCCGGCGACCTGCGCGAGCTCGCCGACCTGCGGCACTTCCCCTTCACGACCAAGGCGGATCTGCGCGCCAACTACCCGTTCGGCATGTTCGCCGTGCCGCAGGAGCAGGTGCGCCGGGTGCACGCCAGCAGCGGCACGACCGGGCAGCCGACCGTCGTCGGCTACACCGAGCGTGACATCGCCACCTGGGCCGATGTCGTCGCGCGCAGCATCCGCGCGGCGGGCGGGCGCCCGGGCATGAAGGTCCACGTCGCCTACGGCTACGGGCTGTTCACCGGGGGCCTCGGCGCGCACTACGGCGCCGAGCGGCTCGGCTGCACCGTCATCCCGGTGTCGGGTGGGCAGACCGAGCGCCAGGTCCGGCTGATCACCGACTTCAAGCCCGAGATCATCATGGTGACGCCGTCGTACATGCTGTCGCTGCTCGACGAGTTCGAGCGGCAGGGGCTCGACCCGCGGGACAGCTCCCTGCAGGTCGGCATCTTCGGCGCCGAGCCGTGGACGCAGGACATGCGCCGCGAGGTCGAGGAGCGCGCCGGCCTGCACGCCGTCGACATCTACGGCCTGTCCGAGGTCATCGGCCCGGGCGTGGCCAGCGAGTGCGTGGAGACCAAGGACGGCCTGCACGTCTGGGAGGACCACTTCTACCCGGAGGTGGTTGACCCGGAGACCGGCGAGGTGCTCCCGGACGGCGAGGAGGGCGAGCTCGTGTTCACCTCGCTGACCAAGGAGGCCATGCCGGTCGTGCGCTACCGCACCCGCGACCTGACCCGGCTGCTGCCGGGCACCGCGCGGACGATGCGCCGCATCGAGAAGATCACCGGCAGGTCCGACGACATGATCATCCTGCGCGGGGTGAACGTCTTCCCGACCCAGGTCGAGGAGCTGCTGCTGCGCGTGCCCGGCCTGTCGCCGCACTACCAGCTCGTGCTGTCGCGGCCGCAGCGGCTCGACGAGCTGACCGTGCGGGTCGAGGCCCGACCGGACGTCGTCGCCGACGAGCGCGCCGCCCTGTCGGACCGGCTGTGCGCGCTGGTCAAGGAGAATGTCGGCGTCACCGTCGCCTGCGACGTCGTCGAGCCGGGGACCGTCCAGCGCTCGGAGGGCAAGGCCCAGCGCGTGCTCGACCTGCGCACCGGCTGACGCGGGGGCGTCGCGCGCGCCAGGCGGTCGGGCGGCCGCTTGTGCGCTCCCAGCGACGCGGGCTGCGCCTCCAGACGTCTGTCCGGGCGCACAAGCACCGCCGGCGCACGGCTTGTGCGCTCCCAGCGACACGGACGGCGCCCCGGGACGTCGGCTGTGGGCGGACAAGCACCGTGATGGGCGGCTTGACAGCCAGGGGACGGCGCGCGACCCTGACAACCGACCGTTCGTTCGGTAGCAGGTTCGGCAGCAGGTCGTGGAGGTCCGGTGGCGCAGCAGCAGGCGGCGGAGCTCGAGCAGGAGTTCCAGGCGCAGATCGACGCCGACGGGCGCATCGAGCCGCGCGACTGGATGCCGGAGGGCTACCGCAAGACCCTGGTCCGGCAGATCGCCCAGCACGCGCACTCCGAGATCATCGGCATGCAGCCGGAGGGGAACTGGATCACCCGGGCGCCGTCGCTGCGCCGCAAGTGCATCCTCGTGGCGAAGGTGCAGGACGAGGCCGGCCACGGCCTCTACCTCTACAGCGCCGCGGAGACCCTGGGCGCCGACCGCGACGAGCTGCTCGACCTGCTGCACACCGGCCGGCAGAAGTACTCGACGATCTTCAACTATCCGACGACCTCCTGGGCGGACGTCGCCGCGATCGGCTGGCTGGTCGACGGCGCTGCGATCATGAACCAGGTGCCGCTCACCCGCTGCTCCTACGGCCCGTACGCCCGGGCGATGACGCGGGTGTGCAAGGAGGAGTCCTTCCACCAGCGGCAGGGCTTCGAGGCGATGACCGTGCTGGCGAACGGCACCGACGGCCAGCGGCGCATGGCGCAGGACGCGCTCGACCGCTGGTGGTGGCCGTCGCTCATGATGTTC